>NZ_JBFRJZ010000024.1:0-108374 GCF_041469125.1 Vibrio sp. 10N.286.51.E5
CGCTAATCCGCGATGAACCTATTTTTACTGCTCCATAAAGCAAAAAACCCAGCGAAAAATCGCTAGGTTTCAAATATAAAAAATGAGGTAATACAAGTTTACTTCAGCGGGTCATTGTCCGGCAGTGCCTTATGAAGCCAGAGTGCTAAACGCTTCTTGATGTTCGCGCCATCAAGCTTATCGTCCGGTAACGGTGTGATCTGATTGACTTCAACAAGGAACAAGTACACCGCTTTAACCTTTATCGGTTGGGATGAATTTGGCAAATCAAAACCTTGTAGCTTAGCCATCTTAAAACCGACTTCAACTGCTTTTTTTACCAGCTTATCTTCATTAATGATCTTCGCGGTTTTCGACATATCATCTCCATCATCTTTATCGAATGAATATTGAGTATATCAAACCGAAAAATTCACAAGATTACTTCGCTCTCAATTTGAGGAGTCACTTTGATAAATAACATAAAACGAATAACAGGCTCTAGGATGACTCTAATTCGCTTGATAGTTACGCCACCAATACCTGTACGCAAACGGTCTCTTAACAGAACACTCAATAAATGAGATCTTAAGTCAAAAAACAAAAATTCGAATAATATTTGACTTAGCATTCCAAAGAATACGGAATATTATGATGTTCATTTTGAAAGTTAAAATTCAATAAAAGATCAATAAACTGCTGTTATTTAACTGGTTTAATACTAATTCGACTTAGATCATATTTACAACCAATTGTAACCAATTGTTATTTACAAAATACTCACTAAGAAAATAGAATAAAACCACTAATTTTATACTGGTGTTGAAAATGCGTTACCTCTGGGCTTCATTCTGTCATAAAAATCCAATTCCGGGTCGAATTGTTCATATCCTTGTTATGTTGATAGCGCTAGCTTCTATCACCATTCCATTGATTTCAAAAGACGCCACAACCATCTTAACTTCACTGTGTGCTGCTCTAGTCTGTTTCGTCGTTTTTGTCTTCTTTGCGCTCGCCGACAAAATGCGCTCAGGCATGCATTAATCAACCAATCAGTTCTCTATCACCAAGCATTCTCTTTTTAAAAATTCATTATAAAATGCTGGTTACCAAATACGGAAAAGCCCAAAGTTATTAGCTTTGGGCTTTTCTTCTATAGCGAATTCTTACATATTCCAAATAGCCTGTAGTTAGAAATTACAGCTATCAATAAGGCATTACCATAATACCCATGGTTTCAAGCAGTTGCTCTTGCTGCCAAGCAACGATTTTAATCCCCGATGTGTCTACCTTGCGAGGATCTAACCCTTCTAATTCAGCATGGCATAAATTAGCACCTTGCATACTGAATTGCCCCCATACTTCCTCCGAGAACACACCTCGGCTAAGATCGGACTCTTTCAGTGACGCGCCACCAAGGTAAGTGCCTATCCAACGGTTCTCAAACAGTTCGCACTTCTCTAAACAAGCCTGTTCAAAATTGGCGTATGACAGGTTACAGCCCGTAATATATGCTGAGCAAAAATACATACGATTGCTCACCTGATTGGCAAAATTCGCACGAGTGAAGTTCGCCCCTTTCAGGTCGCATTCACGTAGCTCAATACCATAACAATTCGCGTTACTGAAATTCGCCATCGCCAACTGACAATTCTGAAAGCTTGCATCTCGTAAGTCGGCAATATCAAAGTGGCATCCCTCAATATCGCCTTGCTCAATAAACTTACAGTTAATAAACGTTGCATCACGTAAGTTAGAACGTCTGAAATCACAACGGATAAACGTGCAGGCTATAAATGTAAGCTCTGATAAGTCTTGCTGAGCAAAACTGTGGTGATGATAAGTGCTGTTATTGGTGTCCATTTAGCCCCCTAAAGAAATTACGCTAAGACTATCATTGCGTTCTCAAGAAAACACTAAATTAAAAACCAATAAAAACAGCAACTTAAAACACCCCAATTTAGCCATTTTAAGGCACCAAACAAGCCCTTTAAGGTTGTTATTTTCGATTTATAGGATGTGCTTATCTTGAAAAAAGTTTTGTCGCTTAGAAGTGCCAATAAGAGAAAAAGTTACTTTGACGAAACGAGTCAATTATTGACCGCGTCCTAACGCGCTAGACTGGACGGTTGGTATGTTGCTCGTTACACTATTCCTCATTCTCAGCATAAAGAGTAAGAACAATGAAAGACATGCGACAAGCTATGCTCGATGCAGGGTTTAGCCTTATTAATGAACACGGGTTTGCTGGTGTTGGCCTGATGAAGATCATCAACCAAGCGGAAGGCACGAAGGGTTCTTTTTACCACTACTTTAAATCCAAAGAGCACTTTGGTGAGATCCTTCTTACTAACTACTTTGATGAGCATCTCGCTAAGCTGGATGACTTTTTAAGTGATGAATCGCTTTCTCGTCGTGACCGCGTTAAAGCCTATTTCGAGTTTTGGTGTGCGTCGAAACTGACTGAAGACTTCAATATCCAATGTCTTGTTGTAAAACTGGCGGGAGAAGTATCTGGGTCTGCAAACCCGTTGCAATCGACCATGGCAGAAGGCGCAGAAAAGATAATCCTGCGTATGGCAAAGCTGTTTGAAGAAGGCAATGAGGCCGGTGATTTCACTATCGCAGAGCCCGAATCGCTATCTCGAACGCTTTATGGTTTATGGCTTGGCTCAACGCTCATGGCCGCCATGCAGCGTAACCGTTCGATTCTAAACAATGCCATGGAAGAGACTCTTCTCGCCATGAGCCCAGCCCAAGAATCGGCTGACTAGATACCCGTTACCAAATACCAAATACCAAGAGGCTCGCACAATTTAGCGAGCCTTCTATCTAACTTAAATCTTGATTGAATCCATTCACGCCTACTCCATTACCCCAGACGAGACGCAATATTATTGGCTTTGAATAAGTCCTTAATAACAGGGTCGATATGCTTGAAGAAGCTCAGCCAACCTTCACACAAGTAATTTAGCCCTGCTTCGCCATCTCGGCTTGTGATGATACGGTTTTTGGGGCATTCGCCATGGCATGCAAATTTAAACTCACAGGCTTGGCATTGTTTCGGCAGAGACTTCTGTTTGGCGAACCCAAAACTCTGCTGCTTTGGCGAAAAGGCTAAAGTTGAAAGTGCTTGTTCCTGAATATTACCTAACTGAAATTCAGGAAATACATAATGGTCACATGAGTACACATCGCCATTGGGCTCAACCGCTAACCCTTTGCCGCAGATCTCACTCAGCGTGCACATGGTGCTTTCTCTGCCCATCCATACACCGACAAAATTTTCAAAGTACGGCACTAACACTCGACCAAAATCGTGTTCAAACCACTCATCAAAAACGGTAGTGAGGAATTGTCCCCATTGCGCAGAGCCGACACTCCACGGTTCAACCTCGCCTGATACGGGAATGATCGCTTGTTGGTTGCTCAACCATTTATTGTTGGTGTGAGCTTCGCGCTTATCGACGACAGGAATAAACTGCAATTGCTTCGAACCCACTTCATCGCGTAGAAAGCGATAGACCTCTAATGGATACTTACCTGTCACATCATTCACGCAGCTTAGAGTCGCGAACTCGACGTTATGTTGTTTCAAGTAGCGAATGCCACGCATTGTTTGAGAAAAAGTGCCTTTGCCTGCACGGTTAGTTCGGTAGTGATTATGTAGGTGCTCTGGTCCATCAATACTCACGCCAATGATAAAGTCATTGTTCTTGAAGAACTCACACCACGCATCATTCAGTAACGTGCCGTTGGTTTGAAGGTCATTGCTGATCTTACTGTAGCTAGGACAATATTTTTTCTGCAGCTCGACGACCTTTTGAAAGTACTCAAGCCCCAACAAAGTAGGTTCTCCACCATGCCAAGAAAAGATGATTTCAGGCGTATTCTGCCCTTCTATGTACTGCTTGATATAACGCTCTAATAGAACTTCATCCATCGTATATTGAGAGCCTTTTGGGTAATCAAGCAGCTGTTGTTTTTCTAAATAATAACAGTAGGTGCAACTGATATTACACACCGCCCCAATCGGTTTTGCTAACGCCTGAAGTTTGCAGTGTGCTTTGCCATTGAACTGCGGAACTGAACTCAAATTTGATAGCGATAATGTCGTCATGAAGAGTGCCTCGATGTAAAAGTTATTGTATTAGCCAAAACAATTCGTAATTCCTTTACACGGTGTTCATCGGCCAACCAAGCTTGATGGCATTAGGTTGGCCGAGTGATTTTTTCCTCTATTTCACGTTTTCAAACGGGTTCCACGCTTCGTCAACCGGGACGATGTTTTGCGCTTTTTCGTACTCTTGATATTCAGCGACCATTTCAAGGAACAGATCTGGCATTTGATTTCTCAAGTCATGTTGCTCGGCTGGGTCTTTCTTGGTGTTGTATAAGTGCCACTCACTGTCACCGCCCATTCCCGTAGAAATTCGGATGATCTTATGATCACCTTTAAGCAGAATTCCGCTACCAAACAATTCAAATGGAATCGCATTGTTGGCACTGTGCACGTCTGCCGTTTCCCCTTTGAAGTAAGGCAACAAACTCACACCACTCATCGGCGCCACTTCTCGACCTTGATATTCGGTTCCTGGATGATCGACCTCTGCAAGCTCAAGAATCGTGGCTGCAATGTCCTTCACTTGGGATAAGTCGTCTGTCTGAGTTCCCGGTTGCAACGCATCTTCACCGTCTAAAAGCGCTTTGGCTGGCTTAACGATAAATGGCACACGGATACCGCCCTCTGCTGTGTAAGCTTTGTACCAAGATAGGCCACCGGTTGAAGCGCTTGCCCACTCCGGACCAAGTGACACACTGGAGTTCGCCTTACCCAAGTTTTCAGTCGAATTATCGAAATGATGAGCAGTCCACGTTCGGATCAAACCACTGATATTTTCACCGGTAATATCCGCCGCTTCTGGGCCGTTATCCGCTAGGTACATGATGTAAGTATTATCGTATTCCCCGATTTCTTTCAGGTAATCGACTATCTGACCGACTTGTTGGTCCTGCATTTCCATCATGCCCATCGCGACAGCCATTTTCTTTCCGTACCACTTTTGTTCTTTCTCAGAGAGCGAGTCCCAAGGTCGGCTTAATGCATTACGATCTGAAATATCGGCGTCTTTTGGAATCACACCCATCTCTTTCATGCGTTGAAAACGGTCTTCTCGAACCGAGTCCCAACCATGTTCAACGTAGTAGTCGACTTTATCTTGATAAGCAGACTCAGGCGCTTGCAGTGGTAGATGAATACCGGTGAATGGGACGTAGGCGAAGAAAGGCTTACCGTCGTCTTTTTTGCTATCGATCATCTTGATGATCTCGTTGGTGTAAACTTGGTCTGAGTACTCGCCTTTGTATTTATCCTCAACCACTTCACCGTTGCGGTAAGTTGGCTCAACTTCAACACCGGGAATATCGCCTTTTTGCAGCGCATCCGCTGTCGCAGCGTTTTTGGCCGGGAACATCATATCTCGGTTAAAGTGATTCGAACCGCCCGCTAAGATACCGTAACTCTCACCAAAACCTCGATCATCCGGTAAGAATCCATCCTCGTGTCCCAAATGCCATTTACCAGACAGGTAAGTGTTATAGCCACTCTCTTCAAGCAGCGTTGCGACCGTGACGCCTTTCTTGGTGAGGTAACCTTCATAACCCGGCTTACCAATCGCGCCCGGATAGACGGCATAGTCGAAGGTGCCTAGCCCAACCTCGTGACTGTTTGCTCCGGTTAACATCATAGAGCGCGTTACCGATGAGGTTGGTGACGCGTGAAAATTAGTAAACTTAACCCCCTCTTCAGCCAGCGCCATTAGGTTTGGGGTATCCGCTTCTGAGCCATAAGGCTGTGTATCGGCAAAACCCACATCATCGCCAACAATGACAACAATATTCGGTTTTTCTGATTCAGCCGCAAGAGCAGCACTGCTTGCCGCCGCCATTGCCGTGAAGACTAAAGATTTCTTGAATGTCTGCATAAGACGTTCTCCAATTTCTGTGATTAATTTTTTTATGATTAACTTTTTCTGTGGTTAACCTTTCTGTGATTAACCTGAGTTAGGATTTGAATTAGTGCGCGGCTTGCGACATCCAATGTAATAAGTCGAGCGCAGGGTCATACTCTTGAGCTGCTGCCATGCCTATCCAGGTGACAGCTTCCGCTTGGCTGGCTTGAACGCCACTTCCAGAGATATATATCAACCCAAGCTGCGTTTGAGCTTCAGGGCTACCGTTGTTGGCTGCGGTGACGAACCACTCCGCGGCTTTTTCATCATTCTGTTCTACGCCCTCTCCGCTCAGATATAAGTAAGCGACAGAGAGCTGGGCATCCAATTGCCCTTGGTAAGCTTCATCCAACAATTGCACGACGTCTTGATGCTGCTGCACTTGATCCATGGTGGCTTCATTCTCAAAGCTCTCGCTTCCAAAGCTTGCCTTGGCAAAAAACAGAACAACCAAAACACCCGCCAAAATCACGGTAGTTAAACGTTTATTGAGCATTTATTTCCTCCTCGGGAATAAAGGTCACAACGTCCCTGTCGAATGAATTAGGTGAAAAGTAGGAATGGCGCGATGATGCACAAGCTTGATAGCAATACGTTTTCGATTTTCATAATTGGCTCTCGAGTAATAGTTGTGAGTGAATCAGGGACTGAACTAAATGGTCATAACATTCAGTCGATTAAGACTGAGACTTAAATCGCTTTCTCAATGATGGTTTCAATCGTCTGTTTCGAGATAGGGTAGAACTGAAAGCAGATGTCTTTTTCAATCGCTTCTGCAATGTTGCTCTTCTCTTGCTCATCAAACTCCCAGCTGCTGAAACGCTTCATCGCACCAACACTCGTTTGGAAGTTGTTTAAAAAATCCAAAACTCGTTGGTAAATCATCTCATCGGTTCCCGTCGTGTCGACAGAGAAAGCTTGAGCTAACTTCGCCGCATTCGGCATATAAAATTCCGGCAGCGCTTCAATCACAACCGGCATCAGCACCGTGTTGGCATCGCCATGTGGAATGTGGCTAATCGCACCAAAGGCGTGAGCACAGTTATGAATCGGAATGCCGCCCAAAGACGAATAGAAAGCAGAGATCGCCATGGTACTTGCTTGAAGAAGATTGCCGCGCGCTGTTAGGTTCTCTGGCTCTTTAAGTGCCAAGGGTAAGTTTTCAACAATCAGTTTTGCCGCCTGAATCCCGTAAGCGTCGGTGAATGCATTACTCATTGGCGAGACAATTGCTTCAACAGCGTGTGTTAGTGCATCCATGGCGGTAGAACGAGTCAGGTGAGCTGGCAGCTTAGTGGTCACCGTTGGATCAAGAATCGCGATATCAGCTTCCAATCCCGATGCGACTAGGCTTGCCTTAATGTTTTCATGTTCGTTGTAAAAAACAGCAATCGGAGAGGCTTCTGCGCCCGTGCCAGCCGTTGTCGGAACCGCAATGTGTGGCACTCGAATGTCTTCATTGTTTGGCCACACATCCATATGACCGCCGCCCGCAATCACCGTACGGATATCATCTATCTGCTTATGGAATGCGTATTTCACACCTTTAGAAGCATCAATCACGCTGCCGCCGCCAACAGACAAGATCGCATCAGCATTGACGCTGTTTGCAAACTCAATTGCAGCGTTGATGTTGTCGCAAGTCGCGTCTGGCGCGATATCGGTGTACACACCAACAAGCTGAACCGCTTGTTCATTACCTGGCTGGTTCACCTTTTCGTTTACAAACAACGCCGAGAACTGCTCAACAAAACCAAGAGACTCCAAGCCTTTATCAGAAAAGAGCACGACTCTTTGCGCACCTAAGCGACCAAAAAGAGAAGGGATATTTTCAATGCCATTCTCTTGAGCATGAACAATGGTTTTAAGTTGAAAGTTAAAATTATTGGTTGTCATGATATTTACCTCATTTCTAGTTGATGACTAAACAATAGCCAATACAAACCGGTCGGTCTAGCTCGTTAATGTCAAAAATATGTCAATTAAGATCTTTATGGATCATTGCCCCAAAACGAAAAAAGCCCGCAAATGCGGGCTGTAGTAATAAGTAAGCTAGTGAGTGATCATTAAATAAGTGTCATTGACTCACCATGAGCAACTTATTAACTATTAACTATTAACTATTAACTATTAACTATTAACTAAGATGAGCTGGCACCTTGCTTTTGTCTCTAGTGAGGTAGTAATACAGATAAACTAAAGAGTAGACAGTCACAAATCCATCGAGCGCAAACACACCGCTCCAACCATAAAACCACTCATAATCGTTGATACACACGTTGTATAAGAATATGCCCACAAACATCGACTTCTCAAATGCACTGTAAATCATGGTCGAAGTACGCAGCGATTTGTACTTCGCCGAGAACATCAACAACACACCAATACAGCCAACCATGACTCCCCAGTGTTGATAGGTACCCATAAGATACTCTTTGTTCACCATCATCGTATCGTTGTACGAGAACAGCGTTTGCATACTCCAATCAGGCGCAAGGAAAGTAGAGAAAGCGGTTGCGGTTAAGAATCCTGTAACCATCAAATACGCTTTCATCGTTCGTTCAAAAAATCGTTCCAACATAAAAATAACCTCTTAAAATAACGTCGTAAAAATAATTTCTTATAAATAACTTCTTGTAGATAAATTGGGTAATGACAGAAATGATTTACTTGCCAAGCATGCTCATCACTGCGGTCTTTAATTCGTTGTCTTCTTTTGAAAACAGATGCTTAACTCGATGATCTAAGCCCGTTTCCAAGACTGTTTTGGCATGGGAGAAAGTAAGGAAGCCTTCTTTACCGTGATAATTGCCCTGACCAGATTCACCAATGCCACCAAACGGCGCGTCATCAACCGCTAAATGGAAAACACAGTCATTGATACACATTCCGCCGGAATGAACTTGGTGTTTAACCTGAGCTTGTAAGATCAAATCAAAGCTCATTAGATAGAGCGCTAACGGCCTTGGTTTGCTATTGATGACTTGGAACGCCTCTTCGATATTGCGATACGTAATCAAGGGTAATAGTGGGCCGAAAATCTCTTCGTTCATCACCTTGGATGACAGGCTTGGTTCAACAATTAGGTGCGTCACCAGTCGTTGGCAATCTAAGTCCATCGCTTCGTCATGGCAAGCGACGGTTCGCGTTCCTGCTTGTTGCTCTTCATTCAACAAGCCGACAATACGATCGCATTGACGAGGATTGATTAGGGACGTCAAACTCTCGGAATAGACCCCTTCATCGAACAGCAATTGGTACTGTTTTTTATACTCTTGAATGAAAGATTCAACTTTCCCTTCAGGTAGCAATACATAGTCAGGAGCCACACACACCTGCCCGTTATTGAGGCTCTTACCATAAATGATTCGCTCAACCGCGATATCAATTGGCATGTCTTCTGCAACGATAACCGGTGACTTACCGCCTAGCTCTAGCGTGACTGGAGTTAGCGTGTCAGCCGCTGACCTCATCACTTGGCGACCTACTTGGGTTGACCCCGTAAACAAAAGATGATCAAACGGCAACGCCGAAAATGCGGCTGCGATCTCTACCTCACCTTCAACCAAGCACACCTCATCGGATTGGAAGACTTCCGCCAATAGCGATCTTAATACTTGGTTCGTCGCTGGGGTAAATTCACTCATCTTGATCATGGCACGATTGCCCGCTGCCAACGCCGAAATAAGCGGGCCGACGGATAACATGATCGGGAAGTTCCACGGAGCAATGATCCCGACAACGCCTTTGGGTTGATAAACCACTTCAACACGAGAGGTTGAAAGTAAAGGGCCGGAATGACGAATCGAAGATGTCGACCAATGAGGTAAACACTCAATGCTGTGATCAATATTTCCGATGCAAGGCAATATGTCAGCCATCAAAGTGTCTTGTCGACTGCGGTGACCATAGTCCTCACTCACGGCTGAACACAAACGATCTGTGTAGTCGATAAGCGCAGATTTAAGTGCAAGCAACTGCTCAATTCTCACCGATACCGCTGGCATCGGGTTCTGTGCAAAAGCTCCCTGCATGTTGTTCAACGTCATGGTCATTTGTGTTGGCGTCAATTCGTATTTCATACATCACCTCGTGGTTAAGATGAGCACACAATAATACAAAACAGACCGGTCGGTCTATACTTTTATTGTCAGAGAATCGTCAATGCATTTTTGAATACAAATAAATAGGGTGATTACAACGTAGGGTTAAAACCCAGGGAGATTTAAAATAGAAGGACGTAGCGAATAGGCGGTATAACGAGAAATTTCACATAGTGAGATCAAAAATGGCCGCTTAATGCGACCATTTAATAATTATTTAAATTTTTGTTTTAAATAGATAATTTAAAACTAACGTTAGCTTTTGGCTACGTTTGCAATGCCTTCAAGCTGAAGCACTGGAGCAGCGTCGATGTCTTCTGCGTTCATCATTGCTGATACACGCTGCATCGAAGAAAGCAGTAAGCTTTGCTCCCACGTCTCTAGGTTTTGGAATTTTTTAACGAAGTTATCTTGCAGCGGCGGTGGCGCATTGTTTAGCAACTCTTGACCTTTTTCAGTCAGGTTCGCGTGTACTTTACGGCGGTCCGATGAACTGCGTACTCGTTGTACATAGCCATTTAACTCAAGACGGTCGATGATCGTCGTCGTCGTTGCTTGGCTTACATTGGTCTGATTAGACAATTCTTTGATCGTCACATTACCCATTTCTTGGATTGCTCTCATTAAGATTAATTGAGGGCCAGTCAAACCATACTCTTTACTCAGCTTCTTCGAGTGTAAATCGATAGCGCGAATAATTTGGCGAATAGCGACCAGGATTTCGTCATGTTTGTCCAAGATGCAGACCTTTGTACTAATATACTGTGAATGGTTTTACAGCGTCGAAGCGATGAAATGCCTCGAGTGATTACGTCACGCGCGCTCGAATTACACTGTAAATTGATAAATTACTTCATTGATTTTTCCGCATTGTACTGATGTTCATACTATTCTCAATCTTTTCTATACCACTAAACTTGCGTGGTACGGCACTTTTGCTTAATGAAGGGGGAATGAAAGCTTCAATGAAGACAAAAATAATGAACCAGAGAATACAAACTCAAAGAATAATATATTTTAATAATCATAGAGGTAGAGAGACTTAACCCTCTCCACCCAATAAAAAACCAGCCTCAATAGCTAAGCTGAAAAACGAAATTTTACGCAGCGGTATTCATCTGAAAGTTACCCGTTAGTGCGTTGTAAAACTCGCTGTTATCCAAAATCCCAACCAATTGATCGTTTTCAACCAACAGAATTGGGTGGTTACTGATCTGTTTAAGCTTAATCGCATCACGCATACCAATCTCCGGGCTTGTCACTACCACACTCGACGCGTTGATCGCAGTTAGATCGTCAGACTCGCTCCACTCAACAAGCGCCAAGGTAGATTCACCTTTCACCGATAAAGCACCTTCATTCTGTTCAATCCAGAGATCTTTAGAATCGCAGATCTTCCAGCTTTCATTCTCTTGCGTCAGTGAATCAAGAGGCTGCATTAAAGAACGACCTTTAAGCACATTCAATGGATTGGTGTGAGCAACGAAGTCTTTTACGTATTCGGTTTTTGGCGTCAGTACGATCTCTTCAGGCTTACCGTGTTGAATCAGTTTGCCTGACTCCATGATCGCAATGTTATTACCAATCTTCAGCGCTTCGTCTAAATCATGACTCACGAACAAAATCGTTTTGTTAAGCTTGTTTTGCAATAAAATTAGCTCATCTTGCAACTGTGCACGAATGAGCGGATCAAGCGCTGAAAACGGTTCATCCATAAGAAGAATGTCGGTATCCATCGCAAAGGCACGCGCTAGACCAACACGTTGCTGCATACCGCCAGAAAGCTCATGCGGATACTTGGTTTCCCACTCTGCCAAACCCACCATTTCAAGTTGTTCACGCGCTTTAGCACGACGAACATCTTTGGCTACGCCTTGCATTTCTAGACCAAACGCCACGTTATCTAACACGTTTAACCAAGGCATTAGGGCAAATTTTTGGAACACCATAGAAACGCGGTGAGTACGAAGATGACGCAAGGTCGCTTCGTCGCACTGTTCACCTAAATCAACCTGCTTGTCTCCATCTTTGATCGCCAATGAGCCACGGCTGATCTCATTCAGGCCGTTAACTGCGCGAAGCAAAGATGATTTACCAGAACCAGACAACCCCATCAGCACACAAATCTCGCCTTCTTCAACGGTCAGCGACACATTGTCTACGCCGACAACTTGACCAGTTTCATCAATGATCTCTTGGCGAGTTTTACCTTGGTCGAGTAGCTCAAGCGCTTGTTTCGATTTATTACCAAACACAACATCGAGATTCTTAATGGTAATCGCGTCCATTGTCTTTTTTTCCTGAGAGTTAGACATGATTAAGCTTCCTTCTGGTTTGGTGTTTTGCACAAGCGGTCAAGGATGATTGCGACTAATACAATCGCTAATCCAGCTTCAAAACCTTGTGAGATGTTCACTGTGTTCAATGCACGAACAACAGGTTTACCAAGTCCGTCAGCACCGACAAGAGCGGCGATAACCACCATCGAAAGCGACAACATAATACATTGGGTTACACCCGCCATGATGCTTGGTAGAGCCGCCGGTAATTCGACCTTCATCAGCAATTTCATGCGGCTGGCACCAAACGCTTTACCCGCTTCAATCAACTCTTCCGGCACTTTAGTGACGCCTAAGTAGGTTAAACGAATCGGTGCAGCTATCGCGAAAATAATGGTCGAGATTAAGCCAGGAACAATACCCAAGCCGAATAGAACCAGAGTTGGAATCAGATAAACGAAAGTTGGGACTGTCTGCATCAAATCAAGGATTGGACGCAAAACTGTATAGAGCCAAGGACGGTGAGCAGCCATGATGCCAACCGGTACGCCAATTAATACGGAAATCGTTGTCGCCGCAAAGACGAGAACAAAGGTTTCCAGCATTTCTTGCCAGTATCCGAGGTTAAGAATAGTCAGCAGTGCCGCGACCACAAAGATCACCAGCGAAGGTTTACGGTGTAAATACCATGCAATCGCCGCGGTCATCACGATTGGTAAAGCCGGTGGCATCCACTTAAATACATCGACTAAAAACATAATGACGGTTTCTAGAAAAATCGAAATAGCGTCAAAGAATCCTGCTGCATTGATTGTTAGCCAATCAACACCCGCTTCCATCCATTGACCAACAGGGATTTTGTTTTCCGTAATAAAATTCACAATATTGCCTTTTATTATGGGTGGGCTACTTCAAACCAATCGATAAATTGGCAAGCCCACCTTTATTATTTATGTAGCTGTTGAGATAGGTAGAACTAAGCTTTAACTTGCTTTAGGTATTCAGTAACGGCTTGAGTCGCTGATTCACCTTTATGCGTTTTTACATTGTCTAACCAAGCTTCCACTTGTTGAGGGTTCTTGTTCAACCATTGTTGAGCCGCTTTTTCTGGCTTCACTTTTTGGTTAAGAATCTCTTCCATCAACTGGTTTTCCATCTCTAGAGTGAATTCTAGGTTTTGTAGAAGTTGACCGACATTTGCACACTCAGACACGTAGTTTGAACGAACGTTAGTGTAAACATTCGCGCCACCGTAGTTAGGGCCAAAGAAGTCGTCACCACCTGATAGGTATTCCATTTCAACATTGCTGTTCATTGGGTGCGGAGCCCAACCAAGGTAAACGATCCACTGGCTACGACGAGCAGCGCGAGATACTTGCGATACCATGCCCGCTTCACTTGATTCCACTAGGCTGAAATCTTTCAAGCCAAACGCGTCAGAATCAATCATTGATTGGATTAAGCGGTTACCGTCGTTACCCGGCTCTATGCCGTAGATGCGGTCTTTAAATTTGTCGGCATGTTTTGCTAGGTCTGCGAAGCTTTTTACGCCAGAGTCGTACACGTATTTTGGTACGGCTAGCGTGTATTTTGCGCCTTCAAGGTTGGCACGAACGGTTTCAACCGTGCCCGCTTCACGGTACTTAGCAATATCGCCTTCCATGGTTGGCATCCAGTTACCTAGGAATACATCAATATCGCCGTTCGCCATTGAAGAGTAAGTCACCGGTACTGAAAGTAGGTCGGTTTTGGTTTTGTAACCAAGGCCTTTTAATAGTTCAGAAGTAACGGCGGTTGTTGCGGTAATGTCAGTCCAGCCTACATCAGCGAAGCGAACGTTTTCACATTGCTGTGGTTCAATAGAAGCGTTAGCACCAAATGCAAATGAACTAATGGCTAGTGCTGTTAACGTTTTCGTGGTCATGTTCTGAATATTTAGAGTCGTCATAATGGTTCCTTTTTATCTTTCCTTTTTCTGCTCGATATCAACACCGATAGAGAGCAGTTCTTCTGACTTTTGACTAATTTTTGTTGTTACTTTTTGCTTTTTCTATTTTTGAACTAATAACAGAGGCTTACGCTTCTCTTACTGGTTTATTTATTCTTTGCTTCTCTTGCCACTCAGGTGCAATCCACACTGGAACGTCCTGCGCTTTGAGCATCGGCTTACCTAAAATCAAATCGGAAGCACGCTCAGCAACCATAATGGTCGGGGCGTTCAAATTGCCGTTTGGAATGGTTGGGAAAACCGATGAGTCGACAACACGTAAATTATCGACACCGCGAACGCGACACTCTTCATCAAGCACTGCCATTGGATCATCATCTGAACCCATTTTGCAGCCACATGAAGGGTGATAAGCACTTTCAACGTTCTGCTTAACCCATTCATCAATTGCTTCATCGGAAGTAATATTTAGACCCGGCTGAATCTCTTTTCCTCGATACACATCCATCGCAGGTTGAGACAAAATCTCACGCGTCAGACGAATACAATCGCGCCAATCTTGGCGATCTTGTTCAGTCGAGATGTAGTTGAAAATGATCTCTGGCTTGGCATGCGGATCAGCAGAAGTGATCGCAACCGTACCGCGACTCTCTGGCTTGTTAGGCCCAACGTGTACTTGGAAACCGTGACCATCAAAGGCCGCTTGTCCGTCGTAACGCATCGCTGCTGGTAGGAAGTGATATTGAATGTTTGGCCACTTCAATCCTTTGCGAGAACGAATAAACGCGCACGATTCAAAGTGGTTAGTGGCACCAAGGCCTTTACGAGTCAAAATCCATTCTGCACCAATCATGCCTTTGCTGACTAAACCAAGCTTGCTGTTGAGCGTGATGGGTTCGTTGCAGTGATATTGGAAGTACACTTCTAGGTGATCTTGAAGGTTTTCACCTACGCCATTCAGCTCGTGTTTAAGCTCAACGCCTGCCTTTTCAAGCACGGCTTTCGGGCCGATACCAGAAAGCTGAAGCAGTTGAACAGAACCGATAGAACCCGCAGAAGAGATCACTTCTTTGTTCGCCACAGCCACTTGAGTATTGCCTGACTTTTCAAACTCGACACCGACGGCTTTCAAGCCTGATTTACCTTTTGATGACTGGTCTTTTACGTCGAGTGCTTCAAGTAAGAAACGACGCGCCACGATACCTTTCTTCAAGGTTAGGTTTGAACGCTTCAATGCTCGACGTAGATAAGCGTTAGAGGTTGAGGCTCTAACACCCTTGTCTACCGTCATATGCATAGTGCCGAAGCCTTCTTGCTGGTAGCCGTTGTAGTCTTGTGTTTCTGGGTAACCGGCGTCTTTACCTGCATCGATAAACGCTTGGTAAAGTGGATTAAGCTCCATATCGTTACCATTACAAGTGCCGACAGGGCCATTGTCACCACGGTATTCATCACCGCCTTTGTTCCATGATTCAGCACGGCGGAAATAAGGCAGACATGCTTGGTAGTTCCAACCTGCCGCACCCTCTTCTTCCCATTGGTCAAAATCACACGCGTGGCCACGAACATAAACCATGCCGTTAATTGATGAGCTGCCGCCTAACACTTTGCCACGTGGGCAGTGCAGTTCACGTCCATCAAGGCCCGGTTCTTTCTCTGTTTCAAATTGCCAAGCGTACTTTTCAGTATTCATTGGGTAAGAAAGCGCGGTTGGCATTTGGATAAAAATACTCTTGTCCGTACCACCAGCTTCCAGTAATAAAACGCTATGTTCACCGCTTTCCGTTAGCCTATCCGCTAACACACAGCCGGCCGAACCCGCGCCGACGATAATATAATCGTAGCGTTGTTCCATGTTTTGATTTCCCTGAGATGAGTCAGTAGGGCTAGCTCTGTTAAGCTAACCCATAAAATTGAGTGTTACGCGTTAGGCATAAGGGCTGGCGTAGTCGCCAAGTTCAATAAGAATGCTCTTAGTCTGCGTATAATGAAGTAGGGTTTCTGGTCCATTTTCACGGCCAATACCCGAAAGCTTGTAACCGCCAACCGGCATTTCTGCTGGTGAGTCGCCCCACGTGTTCACCCAACAAATACCTGCCTGCATTTGGTGAATAACACGGTGCGCACGAGAAAGGTTTTGCGTGAACACACCAGCCGCTAGGCCATATTTGGTGTCGTTAGCGCGGCGAATCACGTCGTCTTCGTCCGTAAACTTCAACACTGACATTACAGGGCCGAAGATCTCTTGTTGAACGTGAGGCATGTTGTCTTCGCAATCCACAAACACGGTAGGGATAACAAAGTTGCCGTTTTCGAGGCCGTTGTCTGTCACTTGATAGCCGCCCGTCAGCAGAGTTGCGCCCGACTGCTTAGCTAGCTCAATGGCTTCAAGGACTTTTGAAAGGTGTTCTTTAGAAATCAACGCGCCGATCTGAGTCTCCATGTCCATTGGATCACCAATGATCAGCTTCTCAGTGCGTGTTTTAAGTTGGTCGATGAATGCGTTGTAGATGTTTTCGTGTACATAAACACGGGTACCGTTAGTACACACTTCGCCTTGGGTGTAGAAGTTAGCAACCATCGAAGCGGAAACTGCATCATCCAATTTCGCATCATCAAACACGATCATCGGTGACTTGCCGCCAAGTTCCATGGTGACTGATTTCAGCGTCTTAGCGCTGTCTGCCATTACCGCTTTACCGGTACCGGTTTCGCCCGTGAACGACACTTTTGCGATATCTGGGTGCGCCGTTAGCATCTGACCAACACGGTAATCGCCCTGAACCACATTAAACACGCCATCGGGAAGACCAGCTTCAGTAAAGATCTCTGCAAGCTTCAGTGCTGTGAGCGGCGTTTCTTCTGAAGGTTTGAAAATCATCGCGTTACCCGCGGCCAATGCCGGAGCCGATTTCCACATCGCGATTTGAATTGGGTAGTTCCACGCGCCAATGCCCGCACAAATGCCTAGCGGCTCGCGGCGAGTGTAGAAAAATTGAGATTCGCTCAGCGGCTGTTGGTCGCCTTGTAGCGTTGGAGCCAAGCCAGCAAAGTATTCAATAACATCAGCGCCAGACGCCACATCCACTTCAATTGCTTCTTGCAGAGGCTTGCCCGTATCAACAACCTCAAGATTTGCAAGGTCATTATTTCGAGCTCTAAGTATTTCCACTGCCTTCAAAAGAATGCGGCTGCGTTCCACAGCGGTCATTGCTGACCATACCGCAAATCCGCGTTTCGCAGATTCAATAGCACTGTCGACATCCGCAGAAGATGCTTGGCCTAACGTCGCGATAGGTTCACCGTTTGCAGGGTTAATGCTATCAAAGGTTTCACCAGAGGTTGCTTTAACCGCTGCGCCATCGATGTATAACGAGTTCATTTCCATTTGAGATTCTGACTTAATTATTGTTATTAGACTCTACTGGTCTATATGTGAGTATTGGGTGGTCGTTCTAGGTCTAGCGCTACCACTGCGATCTATTTGCTGTAACACGAGTAGAACGTAAGTTGTTTATCTAGATAATCATTGATGATGGCACGCGCCTTTTGAGCATCGATACCATCTGGGTTTAATGTGCCTCTCAGCCACAAACCATCAATCAGAGACGCAATCCCGTGAGCAACGAGATCCGCTTGTTCATGATTCAAAATACCTTTCAACTCAAGACGTAAGTGTGAAATCAAACGTTTTTCATTCACACGCTGCAGTCTTTTCAGCTGCTCGTCATGCATTGAATATGACCAAAATGCCAACCACGCCTTCGCGACCTTATTTTCTGCTTGGTAACCTTCGAAGTTACCATCGATGATCGCGTTGATTCTCTGTTGGTGAGCATCAACAGGAAGTGCTTTTAGTGACGTGGTGATGGTATTGGAAAGTTGGCGAAGGATTTCACGCATGGTCTCTTCTAGCAGCCCATGCTTTCCACCAAAATAGTGATTAATAATGCCAGTGGAGACTCCCGCTTCTTTGCTGATCAACGCAATACTCGCGGCATGCAAACCCACTCGATCAATCACCGTCATGGTGGCTTGAACAAGCTGTGGTTTACGTATATCAGGCATCCCAACCTTCGGCATTTCTTAGTCCTTTTATTTTATATTGAACGTTCAGTTAAATATAAAATGACAGAAATTTAGTTAGGGTTCAAATGATTATTTAAAACAAACTCGTAACAACACAGCATTCAAAGCAACAAAATTCATTATAAAACAATGGATTAAATATCATTTAGAGCACTAACGAAAACAATTAAAGATTTGAGGTGTGATAGTTATTGGTCAAATGTTTTTGCTTAGAAAGTTCAAGAATCAATCAGTGAGAGTCCTTGTAGAAACTTTTTGGGGAGGGAGTGGAAAGGAAGTATCAAGGAATTTTCATACTGAAATTTAAGACAAGGAAATCCACAATCAACACAGGTAACGAATCAAAAAATGAACAAAAAAGGTTGGCGACAACAGCGTCATCACCAACCTTTCAACATACACACCTAATTTTTAATGCGAGCCTAAGCTACTCAATGCGTGTAATGAAACCGTATTTATCTGACTCAGCCTTAGTCACCCAGTGTTCGCCAGAAGCCGGAGCAGAATCCAACGTGAAGATATAGAAGTCGATTCCTTTGTCTCCCATTACCTTTTTAAAGTAGGTCGCTTGCTTGCGATGGCTTTCGTTCGTGTATGGGAAGTCTTTGGCTGTTTTATCATCCTCAGCCCAACTGTGCACACCAACCTGCTTATTAAGCTCAATGGCTTTAGTGGTATCTGCTCGTTGCAAAACTCGTGGGTTACCCGCAGCGAAAAGATCCGTGCCGCCAGAGAACACCGACCCCGTAGGCGTTACGATCGTCGTCATGTTGTTACTGTGGATCATGCGACCGGTGTACATATTGATATCATCGTCGGCACTTCCACCAATATGGTTGGTAAACTTCAACGTCATCTCACTGCCTTGATACAATTTCACGATATCAAAAAGCTGAGAATAGGTTGATGCGCCTAGAGTGGAAGTAATGCGATCAACAGCGCCAGTCTCGTTGAGCACATCACGGTAAAAAGCGTTGAAAGCAAACGAGGTGGTTATCGTTACCTTGTTCCCACTTTTAGTGTTACTCAGAATGGTAGACCCAAGGCTAGTCACGTATTGAACCAGTTCATTGTGATACTCAAGCTCGACGGGCTTATGAGTATTCGTCGTCGTGTTAATTAACGTGGTGTCATTCCCGATTGAGCGTTGAGCCGCACCACAATCAAACACGTCCAAACCCTTGCTCTCTGTGTAGATACCGCAGCTATCAAATCCTGCATCAGGGAGGTACAGATCCACACTTTGACCTAAACTATCCGCAAGCCTAACCACTTTTTGCTTATCACTAATATCTTCCGCAAACAGAACGATTTCATACTGCACACCGTTGTAATCAAGTTTTATGGATTCTTGGACCTCTTGTCGCTCTTTATACAACTCACCCAGTTTCGCTGATGAAAATACGTAATCCGCTTGAGGTTTTGCTTGCACTTTGGTGGCAGCTTTACCTGAGTTAGAGCTTGAATTACAGCCCGCTAACAGAATCAAAGGTAACGCCAGTAATGCATTTCTATAGTCGTTCATACCGTTATTCCCAAAATGTTTGATGAGAAAATTCTATTGTTTAGCGCTGAATTTATCTGTCGTGGAAATGTATGAGAATGTCGAGCCTATTTGAACGATGTTTTTTATTTTCCTATAAATGCCAATTCATCATTGAACTAACTTATAAAGTGTTTAATCATTCGCTTTAGGTATTTGGCGAAGCATCTGAACTTATATGCAATAGCGTATAATCGTAATGGTTCATCACGACGAAGACTCGCTCACCTAATCTCAATAAGTGAAACGCACGACAAGGCTGATAATGGAATGACAAAACCTAAAATGATCATCGTGGAAGACGATTTGAAACTTCAGAAAATGTTGCAGGACTACTTCGTCGCGCAAGATTTTGATGTCACGGTGTTGGACGATGGCAGTGATGCCGCACACACCATCCTCACGGAGCAACCTGACATCGTACTGCTGGATTTGATGCTTCCTGTAACTGATGGACTTACAATCTGCCGACAGACGCGTACGCACTATAAAGGTAAAATCTTGATGCTCACTGCTAGCGATGACGACTTTGACCACGTCGCTGGTTTAGAGACAGGGGCTGATGACTATGTCACCAAGCCAATCAAACCAAGAGTTCTGCTGGCCAGAGTTCGTTCGCTATTACGCCGCCAAGACACCAATACCGCTTCAGTCGATGACTCAGACACCCTTCAGTTCGATCAACTCGTTCTGAAAAACACTTATAAGAAGTGTGAACTTTATGGTGCGGTTTTATCACTCACTGACAGCGAGTTTGACCTACTTTGGTTATTGGCAAGCAACCCAGACACGCCGTTATCTCGTGACTACTTGACGCAAACATTGCGCGGGATTGAGTACGACGGAATAGACCGGACGATTGACAACAAGGTTGTACGTCTAAGGAAGATTTTGGGCGACGACAACACACCAGCAGAGAAAATTCAGACCATTCGCGGTAAAGGCTACTTATTTGTTTCGACCGCCTGGCGTTAACCTCGCTCAATACGAGCGTAATAGAGAGAGCGATTATGCGACGTATCTTTTTGGAGTCCCTATTAGGGCTGTTAGTTTGCTTCATGGCCGGCCTTGTCGCCTACGAGATTAGCGTCTATCAGCTCAATACCGACTACGAATATGTACTGGAAGATTACGAAGCGACTGCCCACCAGCAATTGATCGAAAATATCGCTAAAAATCAGGGTCTTGAAGCTGCTCATCAAGCGATAAACCAATTTGTAGAAACCACACGAAATAAACTGGTTACGTTCAGCCCAGACGATGAAATACCAGGCCCCGTTTCAGAGTTCTTCAGTACCAATCCGAATACCTTTATCTTTCACGATGATGAGCGTGACCTATGGTTTCGCTTAGCAAGCAGCGACAATACCTATCACTACCTTCCCAACAGTGAAGCGTTCGTTAGGCAAAAAATTGAGTTGGAGGATGACCTCATTTGGTTGTTCTTTTTAGCGAGCTTTATCTTATATGGCTTGTGTCATCTATTTATTATCTTCCGCCGAGTCAAAAAGCTTGAGTCTGCCACTCTGCGTTTTGCTGAAGGGGATCTCTCCACACGAGCCGAGACTTCAAGCGGTGTTGCGATTGGTTCACTGAACAAATCCTTCAACCTGATGGCCGACAGAATTCATCGCTTAGTTGAAAGTAATCGCTCACTCACTAATGCTGTCGCTCATGAACTGCGCACGCCAATATTCCGTATTCAGTGGCAAGCTGAAATGTTGAAAGACACCCAACTAAACGCAGAGCAAGAGAGCACGATTGAGAGCATTGTCGAAGACACGGAAGAGATGGAAAAGATGGTCGATGAACTATTGTATTACGCCAAACTCGGTAGCACTGACCTAGAGAACTTAAAAAAGCCATTAGAGATTCGAGACTTTCTCGACCACGCAATGACGCGTTGGAGTAAAGACACTCAACTCAACATCGACCTTTCACTACCAGCGCAACCTAGCTCAATACTTGCGGATGAAACACTACTCAACCGAGCACTAGATAACCTCGTGCGTAACGCAATGAAATTCGCACGTTCGCAAGTGTCGATT
This sequence comes from Vibrio sp. 10N.286.51.E5, assembly GCF_041469125.1. Classification (NCBI taxonomy): domain Bacteria; kingdom Pseudomonadati; phylum Pseudomonadota; class Gammaproteobacteria; order Vibrionales; family Vibrionaceae; genus Vibrio; species Vibrio sp. 10N.286.51.E5. Next base: position 22,001 of record NZ_JBFRJZ010000024.1, read on the forward strand.
GAAGCAAGCGTGCATCAAGATAAGCTACAGATCGCGGTACATGATGATGGTGATGGCGTGGCACAAGAACATCAAGCTCGCCTGTTCGAACCCTTTTACGTTGGCGACAAAGCGCGTAACAAGGCCAAGAGCGGCCATGGTTTAGGGCTTTCTATCGTCGAAAAGATCTGTGCTCAACATAGCGCGACCGTAGAGGTTGGTCAGAGCCAAACCTTAAAGGGGGCGGTATTCACCATAACCATTCAGCTATGTAATGATTCAACTGACAAACCCATACAGTAACTACAAAACACCTCTGGAATAATGTTCAACATCGGTCGGGAGATGCTGTCTCCCATGAACTTATTAAATCTAGATAATCATGCCACTGCCTTTGTGCCTTGCCATCTAGGTTCCAATCATTCTTAAGGTATTTTTATGAAAAAGTTATTAGTTGTTTTAGGCATTGTTTCTCTAGCGGGTTGTTCTGGTATCAGCCACAACGAAGAAGTGTACACAGCGCACGCAGAGAGCTTCAACATTGTCGGTTTCCAAGTGCCAGGTAACACTCAAGACCGCGCAATGGAATTAGTACCTGAAGGTGCAACGGTTGATACGATTCGCTCAACAAACTCTGATACGAGCTCTGTTCTGGGTATCATCAACCGTATTATCGGTATCGACTACGTACAAGTTGGCGGTAAAAAGCAGTAATTCGCTATAGTGACGTTAGCCACGTACCATAATTAAGTGTCGCAGTTGCCTACCTATATTCAGTAGCCTGCACAAACTAAGTTAATCTAAGCCAGTGACCCGTCGCTGGCTTTTTTCATCCAGCAGATTTTGTGCTCTGTGCCAAACAAGTGCCCGATTCCCCTTCCCTCTTTTAACTAACAATTCGAAAAATAAGCCGAAAAGTCTTCGATTTCTTATCAAAATTGCCCCTAAATTCGCTAAATGGCCTTCTGTTTAAAGTGACACTTTCAAATCGTTGATCCTTCTATCAACCCAGAATCCGTTAATTGAGGCACAGATCAATTTACTCGAAAATCTTAATTTCCAAGAGAAATAAACACTTAATAAAAGTGTCACGATTTTATAAATAAACATACAGGTGCGTTCAAAAATAAACAGAAATGATAACTATCTGTAAATACGAGAAATATAAGTTTCATGAATAAAAGAGATCATTGCCATGCTACTAATTAATCAGATCGAATGATGTAAATTCGCTGTGATTAATTTGTTACGTTTTCTTGAATTTTACATGGAAAGAGAAAACAACAATGAAAATAAGAAAACGTTTAGTTGCCGTTGCTATAGCCAGTGCTATGTCTTTGTCAGTGCATGCAAGTGAATCCGTTCAAATCGATCAACCGATCAACTTTACTAGCTTCTCTGGGTTCAACGCTCAGTTAGGAGTCAGTAACGCCTCTAGCTTCAAGATGGTGAAAGAAGTAAACCTGAAAAAGCGTGGTATCTATAAAGTTAAGATCCAGCAGAACATCTGGGGAACACCGGTATGGGGACATTACCTAAATGCCACCCAAAGTGTCCAAGGTGGCGCACTTAAGTCCGTTCAAGGTCGCTACCTTAAAACAACGACCCTAGAGCGATCTTTTGTTAAGCCATCAATCAACAGCGCTCAAGCGGTTGAACTCGCAAGTAAAGATCTAAAGACTCAAGGCTTAACCAGCAAATCTCTAGACAACGTTCAACATCAGCTATTTATCTATCAAGGCTCTGTGAAGCAAGGCATCGGACAGCAAAGCGTAGATAAAACACGACTAGTGTACGTTGTCTCTTACCTAGTAGAAGGCAGTGAACTGCCGACTCGACCGTTCACCATGCTAGACGCGCACACAGGCGAAGTCATCGACCGCTGGGAAGGTATTGCCCATGCTCAGATCGGCACTGGCCCTGGCGGCAACGAAAAAACCGGCATGTACGAATACGGCACCGACTACCACTACCTTGATGTTCAAGAAGTGGGCACAGAGTGTGTAATGGAGTCTGAAAATGTCGTTACCGTTGACCTTAATGGCGCGACCGACGGCGACACCACTTACAGCTATGAATGTCCTCGTAACGAATATAAAGCCGTGAACGGCGCATTCTCACCACTCAACGATGCCCATTACTTTGGCAACATCGTGTTCGATATGTATAAAAACTGGTTCGACACAGCGCCACTCTCCTTCAAGCTCATGATGCGTGTTCACTACGGTGAAAACTACGAGAATGCATTTTGGGACGGCAGAGCCATGACCTTTGGTGATGGGGAGAGCTTCTTTTACCCGCTTGTTAGCCTAGATGTATCAGCCCATGAAGTGAGCCACGGTTTCACTGAGCAAAACTCAGGTTTGATATACGCAAACCAATCCGGCGGTATGAACGAAGCCTTCTCTGACATGGCCGGTGAAGCCGCAGAATACTATATGAAAGGCACCAACGACTGGATGGTCGGACGCAATATCTTTAAAGGCGAAGGTGCGCTGCGTTACATGGACGATCCATCACGCGATGGCTCTTCAATCAACAACGCATCCGAGTACTACGATGGCTTAAACGTGCACTACAGCTCTGGCGTGTTCAACAAGGCGTTCTACCATCTTGCAACCACACAAGGTTGGGACACCAAAAAAGCGTTCGAACTGTTCGTGCTAGCCAACCAGATCTACTGGTCTGAAAACAGTGACTTTTGGCAGGGCGCCTGTGGCGTGAAAAACGCAGCAACCGACCTTGGCTACAGTGCCGATGATGTTGTTTCTGCGTTTAACTTAGTGGGTGTATCACCGTGTGGCGAACCACCACTTCCACCAGAACCGGAATATCAACGCCTTGAAAACGGTGTTGAAGCCGCAGTTGCTGGTGAAACAGGCTCAAAAACTTACTTCGATATCGAAGTACCAGAAGGCCAAGACAAGCTAACGATTGATCTTGCTGTGTCTACTGGTGATCCGGATATGTATGTTGGTCTAGATTATGCGCCAAGCTCTCAAGAGAATATCTGTAAGAGTGAAAGCGTAACCGATGAAGTATGTGTAATTGAAAACCCAACAGCTGGTCGCTACACGGTGAACATTCTGGGTTACTCAGATTACGCAGGTGCAAATCTGAAAGCATCGTACGAATCAGGCAATGCTAACGTACCGCCAGTTTCTTCTTTCGAACACACGGTCGTAGGCAAAGAAGTAGAGCTGCGTAGCACAAGTTCGGACAGCGATGGCCAGATCGTCTCTTACCAATGGAACCTAGGCGATGGCAACACGCAAACCGGTGAAGTGACTCGTTATACCTACGCTGAAGCTGGCGACTACGTGGTGACTCTAACCGTGACTGACGATGCCGGCGTTGCAACATCAACCAGCAAGTCGATCACGATTGAAGGTGACTCAGCAGAAGGCTTCCCGCTAAAACTGAAGTTTGGTAACAAAAACCCGAACGGCAAAGCTCGCGTTAAGCTGGCATGGGATTACGACACCAACGACTACTTCGTGATTAAGCGCAATGGCAAGAATGTTGGCGCTACAGACTTCAACTCATACGTCGACAAGTTCCGTCATAACGGAACAGTAGATGTGGAGTACCAAGTGTGTACCTCAAGCGATATCTGTTCAGAAACCAAGCATTACCGTTTCATTAAAACACAATAATCGATAGTAAATTCAGGGCTCCGAAAGGGGCCCTTTTCGCGGTTAACTGTTCAGAAAATGAAACATCTACACAAAAACATCCACGTATTACACAAAAATCACCCCCATCAACATAACAATACTCACCATAAAAAGGACGACAAATGGCTATTCAAAAAAGCATGCTAGCTTTGGCTGTACTCGGAGGTTCTTTAGCCTTAATCAACAGTACTTCGGCTTACGCATCCCTAGGCATCACACCACCAGCGAACGAAGAAGTTTGGATCACCACCGATGCTGACGCACAGCATATAATGACTCAGCATGGCGCAACGGTTTATCCAAGCGTGACCGGAAACAAGCATTCCATCGTCGCGAAAATCAACCAGAAAGAGCTGGCGAAACTATCTAGCCACATGCACGAAGAAACCCACCGTTGTGGTGGCTACATGGTGCACGAAGACAAAGCAAGCGCACTCAAAGCGGCAGCTATGCCACTGACCATGAGCAACTTCGAAAAGCCAGTTATCAGCCATCAAGATACGGTGAACGACCTACTCGCTCAGGTCGAGCCGAACAACATGGTCACGACCATCGAAAATCTAACCAACTTCACCAACCGTTTTTATACTACTTCTACTGGTGTCGCTGCTTCAGATTGGCTTTTAGAACGTTGGGAGACGGAAATTAAAGATGTGCCGTATGCGTCTGCACGCCAGATCACGCATGCCGAATACCCACAGAAATCCGTTGAAGTGACACTGCTTGGCGCTAAATATCCTGAAGAGATCGTCGTGGTTGGTGGACACCTTGATTCGACCGTTGGATCTTGGACAAGCGAAGGCACCATCTCACCGGGAGCCGATGATGATGCGTCTGGCATTGCAACGGTAACAGAGTCGCTTCGCCTGATGATCGCCAGTGGTATTCAACCAGACAAAACCATTAAGTTCTATGGTTATGCTGCTGAAGAAGTAGGGCTACGTGGCTCACAAGATGTCGCCAACGCTTTAAGAGATGAGCAAGCCAACGTTGTATCGGTATTGCAATTAGACATGACCAACTACAACGGTTCAGCGCACGATATCACCTTCATCACAGACTACACCGACAGCAACCTCACCGCCTATTTAAGCGAGCTGATCGACACTTACGCGAGCGACATCAGTTACGGTTTCGATGATTGTGGCTATGCCTGTTCTGACCACGCCTCTTGGCACAATGTTGGCTACCCAGCAGCCATGCCATTCGAAAGCATGTTCAATGATTACAACCCAAGTATTCACACTGAGCACGACACGCTTGAGAACTCCGATCCTACGGCGACACACGCGACCAAGTTCGCCAAACTAGCCATTGCTTACCTTGTCGAAACCAGCCTTGATTCACCCGTTGCAGGCCCTAAAGAGCTACAAAATGGCGTGCCTGTTAAAGGACTTACTGCAGGATATGGTGAAGAGCAGTTCTTCACATTTACGACTCAAAGTGCAGGTCAGTTAACGGTAACATTAACCGGCCCTCGAAGTGGCGATGCCGACTTATATGTGAAACACAACGGCACCGTATCGAAAGCGAACTACGACTGCCGCCCATACCAGAACAGCAGCAACGAACAGTGTGTATTGAACAAGCCAGCGGGTGAATTCAGCATCATGGTGCGCGGTTACCGTAACTTTAGTGATGTCACCATCGTCGCTAACTTCGTTCCTGATTGGCTTTAAGGTTGGTTAATTGACTAACAATTAAACCTAGCAAACACGGCTAAAACTAAAAATCCGCAAGCCCACGATCATAAATAGATTGGAGCTTGCGGATTTTTTATTGTCTTCGGAGAGCATCTCAACTTAATAACCTTTAGTTATCATCAAGCCGTCTTTTTCATTACCTTGCCACAGATGTACTCACCAATCGGCATTGCAGAGGTCGCAGCCGGTGATGGCGCGTTACATACATGTAAGCTTCTTGGGCTTTCGGCAAACAGGAAATCATGGACCAAGGTGCCATCCTTCAGTACCGCTTGAGCACGAATCCCAGCAGGATAAGGCTTAAAATCATCAACCGTAATACTCGGGCAGTATTTGTTCACTAGCTTTAGATATCCCGGTTTCCACCACGAGTTCTTAAACTCGACCAAACCCGTTTTCAAGTGATTCGCAGTCACTTTCCAAAAACCCACAAAGCTCAGCATCTGCCAAGTGTCCTTGAAGCTAAAGTTAAGCTTGCCATAACCTTCTCGCTTCCAGCCTTGAACTGCATTTGGCCCTACTGTTACGGAGCCATCAATCATGCGTGTTAAATGCACGCCCAAGAAAGGCAGTTCTGGGTCAGGGATCGGATAGATAAGATGATTCACCACTTGGTTGTGCTTAGCGTCTAACTGATAATACTCACCGCGATAAGGCACGATTTGGAAGTCGGTTTCGATGTCTAACATCTTGGTCATTCTATCGGCCATCAAGCCAGAACACGTGATCAAGAATCGACTGTTCAGTTGAAGAGTCTGACCATCTACTTTGCACGTTAACTGCACTTCATCTTCTTGCTCATCGGCCATGATCACTTCCGTACCAAGGCTAAGCTTACCACCCGCCTCAACAAACTCTTGAGCCATCACTTCGGTGACTTTTTTGTAGTCGACGATACTGGTGGTTTTGACATAAATCGCACCCAAACCCGTGATATTTGGCTCGGCAAGTTTGAGCTGAGCTTGATCCAACAAATCAACATCAATATCGTTATCGTGGCAACGCTGATAGAGCGCATTCATTCGCTCCACTTCTTGCTCATTGGTCGCGACCAACAACTTACCGCAGTTTTCGACGGGGATATCGTGTTGGCTACAAAAGGCGATGGTGCGCTCTACGCCGCGTTTACAAAAATCCGCCTTTAAACTGCCCGGAGCGTAGTAAACACCAGCATGAATCACCCCGCTATTATGGCCAGTTTGGTGCTGCGCGAAACCACGTTCCTTCTCGACTAAAAGGATACTTTTATCAGGGTGAGCTTGCTGTAATTGCCAAGCCGTCGACACGCCAACAATGCCGCCACCAACGATAATATAGTCGTATATTGAGTTCATAATATTCCTACATTCAATCCTTTTAATTATAGGGAAGACGCGACAGTGTTAGACCCGGTTTGAGGTAACTTTTTTTCCTCACTTTCTGATTCCATTTTCACTTGATTAGCATCGTATTTACGACCGCTGTAGATAAAGATGCCAACAAAAATGGCAACACATACCAAACGGATCACGACTGAAACATCAGGCCATACTAGAGCTATACCTACCGCAACCAACGCTACTCGAGTAATAATATTAACTTCGCTCTCTAGATAGCCTTCAATCGCCGCGATAAACGCGTAAGTACCAATAACAGCAAAGCCACCCGTGACTAACACGGAGATCACATCCCAACTTACCAAGTTAGTGTAGGCAATCAACAATGGTACTAAATACAAGCCTTTGGCTATCTTCCATGCCATTAATCCCGTTCTCATCGGGGGTGTTTTAGCAATGGTTGCAGCCGCAAATGCAGTTAAACAAACAGGCGGAGTCACGTTGCTGTCTTGCGATAGCCAGAAAATGATCAAGTGGGCAGAAAGCAGTGCAAGGCTGATCGCTTCTAAGCCAAGGCTCTGTTCAAGCAGAGTTTCCACAAAATCAGCAGGGACTAACGCAATCATCTCTTTGGCTGTTTCAAGTGCCATTGGCGCGTTCAGCAAATCAAGCTTATCTGGCGCAGCCAACATGAAGATAGCTTTCGCCTGTTCCGGTAACTGTCCCGAAACCAACAGGTCGAGCAACTGACTTTCAGCAATCAGTTTATACAAAGCTGGTGCAGACAGAGTACCCAACACGATATAAGCCGCGGTTACTGGTAACCCCATGCCCAGAATCAAAGACGCCAGTGCAATTAAGGCGATCATCACCAACAAATCGCCGTTCGCCCAGCTATTGATCATCAACGAGAAGGTGTTACCAATACCAGTCGTGCTGATCACGTTGATCACCAGACCAATGCCCACTAGCAACACAGCCGTGGTCGCCATGTTTTTTGCGCCTTGAGAAAGCGCTTCGATGATCGCCTTTGGACCCATTTTGTGATTTTTAGAGAACCATGAAGCCACCACGACAGACAGAATCGAGATGCCCGCAGCGTAAGTCGGCGTAAAGCCCTTCACCAACAGAGTCACTAACACCGCTAATGGGATCAGGTTGTGCCAACCCGACAGCAATACTTTCAATAGAGGTTCACAGCCAGAAGTCACCTTTTGCACACCACTGCGTTTTGCTTCGATGCGCACGAAGAATGCCACAGACAAAAAGTAGATAAGCGCAGGAACGAAGGAAACCGCAATAATATCGACATAAGGAATTTGCGTGTAAGAGGCCATGATGAACGCGCCCGCACCCATCACAGGTGGCATCAGCTGCCCGCCAGTAGATGCAGCCGCTTCAACACCTGCCGCGAAGCGCGAAGGGAAACCTGCCTTTTGCATCAAGGGAATACTGATCACGCCCGTCGATACTGTGTTTGCTACGCTCGACCCGGAGACAGAGCCCATCAAGCCGGAGCCAATAACGGCAATGAAACCAGGGCCACCAATCACTTTGCCCGCCGCGGCACGGGATACATCAATAATGTAGTCGCCGACACCAGATCGAACTAAAAATGCGCCAAATAAGATGAACATGAACACGAAGGTCCAACTGATTCTTGAGATCGAACCAAACATCCCTTCTGATGAGTAAAAGCTTCGATAAAGTAACGTCTCAAGGCTTAAACCCGGAAAATGAAAAATACCGCTGGTCCATTGTCCCCAAAGCACTACATAACTTAAGCACACTAAGATAAGCACTGGAATGAACCAGCCCATAGTGCGTCTAATCAGCTCAATGACGATGGCAATCGCCAAGATAGAGAAAAACCAATCACTGGCGATAAATTTTACGCCTCGGTCATACAACGCATCTTCGGCAAAGGGAATGTAGATAAGGCAAGCTAAAGCAGCCAAGGCAATCCCAATATCGATAGCTAATGCTATTTTGCTTTTTTTAAGCGAGACATGGGCGGGATACCAAAGTGCGCAAATGATTGCGAAACCAGCGAAATGCGTCGCCGAAATCCAAAGCTCTGGCAAGGTAGATAAGGTATTAAACCAAATATGTAGGAGGGAGAGTATCACTCCCATTGTCGTTATTGCTTTGCCTACCCAAGGGAAATCTGTTCGGGTAGGCAATTCGAATTTTTTCAGTTCCTGCTGCAGCGAATCGCTCATAGAAAACTCCTGCTCTCCACAGCCAAACGCGCAGAGAAAATCCATAAAGTAAGGTGGTGCGTTTTCACTTCAAATAATCGAACGAGCCGGAGACGGTCAAATCAAACAAAGTAGCCGAAACAGATGAAAACGCACCAAGCAATTAATTAACGCGAATATTCAGTTCACGCCAAATAGCGAGTTAAAGATAAATGGCTAATCGAAGACAAAGGGTTAGTCGACGATCAACTCAGAAGGGATTTCTATACCCACTTCTTTATAGTAACGAGCAGCACCTGGGTGAAGCGGAACAGGAAGGCCTGCGATCCCTTTCTCAAGTGCCATTGCTTTGGTTGCTTTGTGGATACCTTGTAGGAAAGGTAGGTTTTCATAGATAGCTTTGGTCAGTTGATACACATCGTCTTCAGAAATGTCTTCGCGAACTGCTAGGAAGTTAGGTTGGGCAATCGTAGTAATTGGTTTGTCGACACCTGGATAAGTGTTTGCTGGGATCTCGTACTTGGTCCAGATATTGTAATCGCCATTCGCTTGTTTGATCTGCGCATCGGTAAACGACAGGATTTGAATATCTTCACCCAAGGCAGCAAAGGCTTGTGTTACCGCACCAACAGGCACACCAGCAGGCGTATTCATGCCATCAATCGTGCCGTTTTGTAGTGCACTAGCACTGCCACCGTAACCCATAAAGGCGAGTTTAAATTGTTCTGGGTTAACCGATAGGCCCTGCATGATCTGGCGTCCTGAATTCTCAGTGCCTGAGTTCTTCTTACCGATAGAGAATTTCTTACCGTTTAGGTTCTCTAGATCGCTTACCGTACCTGTTTTTGCTAGATCTGAACGCACAATAAAGTGTTCTACATTTTGCCATAACATGGAAACTGAACGCAGTTGAGTTTGTCTGCCAGATTTCTCATATGGCCCCAAACCCTGCCAAGCCCAAGCACCATACAAACCTTGTAGAATTGCGAACTGAGCTTCGTTCTCGTTCAACAACTTTACGTTCTCACCCGAGCCCGCAGAGCTGATAGCCGCTAAAGAAAAATGCTGCTTAGGCGCAAGCTTAACTTTACTCAATGTCGCTAAGGCCACACCCACTGGATAATAGGTACCACCCGTTGAAGCCGTCGCTAAAATATAGCTGCGATCTTCTTCAGCTGACGCATTACTGATAAGGCCAAGAGAAGCCATTGCTAGCGCTAAAGTTTTAACCAGCTTGTTGTATTTCATTGTTACTCTCCATGTAGGGTTATTCACGTTATATTTTTGTTAACAACAATAGATAGCAAGCGTAATGCCAGTTTTTAACTATTTGTTTTAATTTACTTTTATTTTAAAACCTATTCAAAATAAGCCGTTTTTTGCTTATTCCCCTGTTATTAAGTAAGCCATTTTTGGCTTATCGGCTACCGGAATTAACACCTGTAGATCGGGAAGCAAGTCACACCATGTTGCAGTTGTGTGATCAATGTATGTAAATTGATAAATATGCAATGAGCCATTTATTGCTCATTAAAAATCAACAAGCACTGCGATGAAGCCGCTCTCTAAGGGTCAACATAGTCACTTCGATTTAACCCATAACGCACCATCTTTTGGTTCAATGTTCGACGAGGTAAATCCAAATCTTGCATCACGTCATTGATACGCCCTTTATAACGAACTAAGGCATCATGAATCACTTTCCTTTCAAAGCTCTGTACTTGAACCGCCAAAGGGATGCCCGCCGTTGTGGACTCTGTGACAGAATTGGGACGACACGCCAAAATATCCCCAACGGTCAAGCTTTCATCCAATGCAAAACGAATCGCAACATTACGCAGTTCACGCACATTGCCCGGCCACGCATACGAGAGCAGTGCATAGCGATCAGCCTCACTGGCTATACGTGTTTCGGAATTGGCTTCTTGGGTGAAGTGTTCAAACAAAAGTAAGGCATCTTCTTCACGCTCACTGAGTGGAGGCAAATGCAGCTGGGCAACATTCAAACGATAGAATAGATCTTGGCGAAAGTCGGGGTGATTCAGTAGATCGCTTTTCGAGGCAGAGACCACTCGTAGATCAACATGTTGTTGCTGATTCCCCCCCACGCGTTCGACGACATTATCTTGCAAGGTACGCAGCACTTTTACCTGCATCGACAGCGGCATACTCTCTATTTCATCAAGGAACACTGTGCCTTTGTCGGCAAATTCCAGCTTACCAATGCGTCGTTTGGCCGCACCAGTAAACGCTCCGGCTTCGTGTCCAAACAGCTCGCTTTCAAAGAGATTTTCTGGGATTGCGCCACAGTTGAGCGGAACAAACGGATGGGTTTTACGTTGGCTGAATTCATGTAAGCAAGAGGCGACCAGCTCTTTACCACAACCCGTTTCACCATAGATGATCACGTTGGTGTCTATGGAAGCGACTTTCTGGATTTGCTCGCGCAGTTCACACATCACTTTACTGCGACCGATCAGCACCTGTTCAATGCCCTTAAGGTTATCCAGATAGTTCTGACGACTGTTTCTGTCTTGGCCACTTTGATGTTTATCTACCGCTTCCGATACCGTTTGAGACAGACGCTCTGGGTCGAATGGCTTCTCAATGAAGTCATAGGCACCTTGCTGTAAGGCTTTCACCGCCATATCGACATCACCATGCCCAGTAATCAAAATAACAGGCACATCTGGCACAAGACCTTTGAAACGCCCTAGCAGATCAACACCATCAATATCAGGTAAACGAACATCGGTGATAATGGTTTGAAAATCACCCTGCTCTACGGCGTTTAACGCATCTTGTCCTACTTCAAATGCGGTGACATCGAAGCCCGCCAGCTGCAACCATTGGCTGGTTGCTTGACGCACAATCGCGTCATCTTCAATTAAAGCAATACGCTGCATAGTTTGGTTCCGCCACTCTACATCTGATTAATATCGTCCACGGTATGTAAAAAAACCTCAGACGAAAAGGAGCTAGCTCCCACTTTGAATAACACTCCTTTAACAGTTTAATAATGTTTGTTAGCTTCGATTTGTCTCACACTCCACCTTCCAAGCAATAAAACAGTGAAGCTTCGTATCTCATTAACTTGAATAGGTAAATCACTAATTTTAAAAGGATTTAATCAAGCATGGTTAACAACAATCGATATTGGTTATTCCTATGTGCCTGTTTATTGATTGGATTGGTGCAGGTTACCACCAAGAATGGCATCAGCCAGTGGAAACTCGAGCAAGCCCAACGCTACGCCGAACAACGCTTCCTTGGTTACATTGCAGAAGCGAGGCGAACCCTTAAGCGTTTCTATTATCTGCCCTACCTGGTAACCAATGATGAAACCACGGTTCGTTTTATCGATGGTGAAGACCGCCTTGAAAAACGCATCAAGAAACAGCTGATTCAATTGGATAAAGCCGCCAATACCAAGGGCTGGTATCTGCTTTCTGGCGAAGGTGACTTGTTGGTATCGAGTGTCGAAAGAAGCAAACTGAGCAATAAGAACGCCAGCATGATTGTTTCTAAAATCCACCAGCAAGGTGGTGCGATTTCAGTGGTAACAAAAAACAAAGGCGTGACGCCCGATTACTTCATTGCCGCACCCGTTTATCGAGCGTCAGATATAGTAGGTATTGTGGCGGTACAAATCGACTTGTCGTTACTGACCGATCAATGGTTCGCCGATGGTGAAGCGATACTGTTCCAGAACCCTAGAGATCAGTTCTTCCTCTCCAGCGACAACAAGCTGAGTGCCGATTGGTTCAATGACACCTTCAATTCCCAGCCAACAGCTACAAAACGCGAGTTGTACGACCAAACCCATATTCGCGTTTGGCGACTGCAAGGTAAGGATTACCTGATTCAGTCAATCAAGTTAGACGACCTCAATTGGCGCTTAACCTACCTCACCCCATTAACTAGCCTCAACCAGACCACGAGTTGGATCAGTTGGAGCGTAGCGGTGGCCTGTCTCTTCGTCATGTTATTGCTAGTGATTCTTTACCAAAGACGCCAGAAGAAACTCAGTAACCTGCGAATCCAAAAGCTTATCGAAGAGTCGGAAAAGCGCCTATCCGGAATGATAAACAAGACCCACGTTGGGCTGGTACTGATCGATAAACACGGCCACATCCACGACATTAACCTGATGGCGAAGAACTACTTCTGCCTGTCCGATTCGATGATCAACAACATTAAGGCGTGGCAGTTATTTGAAGCGGGCAACCCAAACTCAACCACGCTACAGCTGCTAAAAAATCTAGACCAACACCAAGAACTGGCCGAGATCACCAGCGTCGAAACCATGGCAAGACGCAGTGATGGCAGTTACTTCCCTGTTTTATTCTCTATTAGCGCCTTTCCTTGGCATGCGACGACTTACTACCTGTGTACCGTAATCGATATCAGCAAACGTAAGAAAGCCGAAATTGCGGTGCAAAATGCTAATAAAACGCTTCAACTGCGCGTCGAAGAGCGAACTCAAGATCTAAAAGATGCGCAGCAAGAGTTAGTCGAATCAAGCAAGCTAGCGGCATTGGGCCGTATGTCGAGTGCGATTACTCATGAGCTCAATCAACCGCTTACTGGCCTAAAAACCCTGCTTTCAAGTAACCAGTTACTGATGGAAAGAGGCGAGACTAAGATGTTGAAAGCGAACATGGACCTGGTGATGAGTCTCATCGACAGAATGGCCAACATGACCAGCCAGCTGAAGTCCTTCGCCTTTCAAAGACTTGAAAAGCCTTACCCAGTTTCACTGACAGACGCACTGCAAGAAACCCTGCGAATTCATCAAGCCGAACTGGAAAACGTCGATATTCGCGTGCGTGTCGCTTCCAATATTTCGATGGTAATGGGAGAAGAGGCGCGACTTCGTCAAGTGCTTGGTAACCTGCTTAGAAACGCTGTCGATGCCACGCAGAATCAGAAACCAGCAACCATTGTGATCAGCGCTCATACCGAGCAACAACGCGTGATCATCAAGGTTCAAGATAACGGTTGTGGTGTGTCTGAAGATCAACTCGAAACCATTTTCGAACCGTTTCATACCAACAAAAAGATGGGCGAAGGCTTGGGGCTCGGGTTGGCTATCACAGCCAACAACGTTCGCGATATGCAAGGCACATTAATAGCGAAGAACAATTCAGACCAAGGCATGACATTTACGTTAACACTAAACAATAGCGATAGTGAGTAGTTACTTACACAGACCTTGAACTCCACATTCTATTGAAGCGCTAAAACTAAAAAACCGCCCACAGAGGGCGATTTTGATTCACTTATTGGCGTGTGACTTATTCACTAATCCGTTAACGACTTACTCAGCTAACTGCTTCAACAACAGTTCTGTTGGGCGCACAATCGCGATGATCGATTCATCGTAGATTTTCGCTGAATCAGACAGTATCGCTTGGTAGGCATTCACGTCAGCTTCTCTTACCTTCTCGCCAGCTTGCGCTTTAGCAATCAAAGTTAATGCTAAATCTGCAACTTCAACGGTTTTCTCTGCAACCACCACAGTCTCTACCGAAGACACGTTACCAGCGAAGACAGTTTTAGCCGCTAGTGCAGCCGATTTTGCTTGCTGATAATGCTCAGCAAGTTGCTCAAGCACTTGTTGATTGCCTGTCGCCATGTCATTGACCAAGTCTTGCATCTCATACACGGCGTAGCTTTCCACAGGCAGCGCATCAACGAAGCGGTTTAAGCGCTCGTATTGGCTGTATAAAGTGCCCTTAGGTTCCGTAGAATTCCACTTCTCCCAGTTGCGAGCGTAGTATTGAGCAGGCTCGGTGTATTTAGCTAGCACGCGCAGGTCTTGAATATCTTGGCCTTTTGCAATGCGCTTCAACAACATGTCAGCATCGGCGTGGTGACGTAACCCAACCGACACTTCCGACCATGTATCCATCGCTTTCATGCGCTTATACATGCTTCGTTCGTCGGTCAGTTCTGCATCCGACCAGAAACGCTCTGCAATTGCATAGCTACGTGGCCATAGGTAGTTTTCAACCGTGAGGCTGTCTTTGTTTTCTAGCCACATGGTGATCTCGCCGCCTAAAATCAGCTCTTTTTCTTTGTCGGTTAACTCTGCAGGGTAGCCACCATTTGGCTCAGGGATCACGCTGCCTTCAACATCACTGCTCGCAATCACTTCACCTGTGGTTGGCCAGCGCACGTTACCAATTAACTGATAGCTGCCTTCCGCAAACCCATTTGGATTTAGGTTCAGGTTGAACTCGGTGTACGACATGAAGTTATCGAAGTGGCCGACAAAGGTTTTGCCCGGCACGTAATCAAGGATGTAGATCTCTTCACGAGACTTGCCGTTGTAATCACTGAATGCGCGGAACGTGCCGTCTTGCGCTTCAATGATAGTCAGTGTTCCCTTACGTGGGCTGCCTTTAGAGCGAGGCTTTTGCCATTGGTAAGTCACAAACTTCTCACCACTGTGCAGCTTATCGTCAACCGTGATGCCACTTGGCATTGGATCATTGCGATAGTGGTAACTGGTTGGCTGAGGTTGATCTAGGTAGTAACCCGTAGAAAGAATACCTGGGTAGCCCTCTTTCGCTGCACGACCGATACTATCGTGCCCTTGCCAGCTTTGAATCACGATAGAAGTTGGCAGATCTTTATGCCAGATCTCATCCCAACCCGTCATCTTCTTACCGCGCTCTTCGAGCATCTTCTCAACTTTTACATTGAGGTAAGACTGCAGGCCACGCTCACCATCGATATTATTCTCTTCAATGAACTGTTGGTGCTTTTCGCTGTTTTTCCACTGCGCATAGTTCGGCTCATCGCCACCGATGTGGAAATACTCGTCTGGGAACAGCTCGGTCACTTCATCAAATACGTCGCCCAGCATTTCATAGAGCTCTGGATTCAATGGGTCCATTAATGGTTCAAACACGCCCCAACCACGCTCTTGCTCATAGCTTTGACCTTCACCACCCGACATCAGGCGCGGGTAAGCATAAGCAACCGCAGAAGAGTGACCCGGAAGAGACACCTCTGGAATCACACGAATACCAAGATTACGCGCGTATTCCACTAAGTAACGGACTTGGTCTTTGGTGTAGTAGTTACCATCAGCGGTTTCAGACCACAAACGTGGCCATGATTCGGTTTGAATGCGAATACCTTGGTCGTCCCAGAAGTGCCAATGGAAAACGTTCATCTTCGCCGATGCCATCGCATCTAACTGACGAATCAGCACATCGAATTCGATAAAGTGACGAGAGGTATCGTAAGAGACACCACGCCAGCGGAAGCGAGGCTCATCGACAATCGTGACAGCAGGAATGTGGTAGCCAGTCGCTGTGGTTTCAACGAGCTGTAAAAGGGTTTCGATGCCGTGAATTGTGCCGTATGGGCTTGGAGAGCTCAGCGTGATTTGTTCGCCCTGAGTCGTAATTTTGTAGGACTCCACAGAATCAATGTTTTGTACTTCAGATTTTGGCGCCGCGTCGATATCAATGATCAGGTTCGCTTGGTCGGCGCTATCAACCTGCCAGTTTAGAATCGGCACGCCAGTTTGGCGCTCTAGGCGATCGATAAAGCGTTTCGCGGTGTATTCAACGCGATCAGAGTTAAAGCCTTTGATGTAAACCTTGAAGTTACCGTCGACCTTAACTTGCCCAGCTTGCAGCTCGACTGTTTGTGGATACGGCATTAAATTTAGATCGGTATTCGGAGCCATTGCTAACGCCATTGGGGACACTACTGAACCTGAAATCAATAGGGATAATATAGTTTTTTTCATTATTAGTTTTCCTATATAACGGGCGTTCTGTTTTGTTTATCGGAGGCAATTCACAAAACAGAACCATCAACCACTGCTGTTGTTTATCGTGAGCTCAAAGCCTATCGTCTGTGAAAAACGAATGAGCTCACAAACTTATGATTAGCTAACCAACTCAACCGCTTCACGAACCAACACCGCGATCTCATCCCACTGTTCGTTCTCGATCATCTTTGGAGAAACCATCCACGTGCCACCGCAACATACGACGCGATCAACGGCTAAGTAATCATTCACGTTGTGTTTGCCGATACCGCCCGTTGGCATTAGTGACACATCAACGTAAGGCGCTAGCAAAGATTTCACCATGTTGATGCCGCCAGACGCTTCTGCTGGGAAAAACTTCAAGAAGTTAAGACCAAGCTCTAGCGCTTGCTCTACTTGGCTTGGGTTGTTTACGCCCGGAACGATTGGCATGCCGATCTCTTGGCAGCGTTTTACGGTGTTTGGATTCAGGCCCGGTGCTACGATGAATTCGCTGCCCGCCTCTTTCGCAAGGTCGATCTGCGCTGGCGTTAATACTGTACCAGCACCGATACACATCTCTGGGTAGGCATCACGCATCGCACGAATCGAATCCGCTGCCGCTTCGGTACGGAACGTCACTTCTGCGACTGGCAGGCCGTTTTCTACTAACACTTTTGCTAGTGGAATCGCATGTTCCACCTTGTTGATTTGAATAACAGGGATAACTTTGAACTGCTTAAGTGTGTTGATCATTTCTTGAGACATAATAAATTCGCTTTGTTTTTCTATTTTTTAATTAAGTGATTCATAGCGCTTACCGGGATGATCGCGCCTGAGTATTGAATAACGGTAGAAGCCAGTTGGTGACCCAGTTCAGCTGCATCATTGGTGCTCTCACCTGTAAGACGCGCCGCCAGATAACCCGCGGCGAATGAATCGCCCGCCGCAC
This sequence comes from Vibrio sp. 10N.286.51.E5, assembly GCF_041469125.1. NCBI lineage: Bacteria > Pseudomonadati > Pseudomonadota > Gammaproteobacteria > Vibrionales > Vibrionaceae > Vibrio > Vibrio sp. 10N.286.51.E5. Next base: position 39,603 of record NZ_JBFRJZ010000024.1, read on the forward strand.
AGGTGTCGACCACGTTAGAAACACGAGTCGCTGAAACATAATTCTCAACAATATCGTCCTGTTCAATTTGAACAATCTTGCATGGCTCACAGCCACGTTTGATGACGATCTCTTGGCAACCCAAACGAAGGCAACGTTGTTGAACGTTCTCTGAGCTCCCCCAGACAAGCAGGTCGTCGTCTTCAGTAATCAGGGCGATGTCCACCAGCGGCAGTAACTTGGCATACCAATGTCTAGCTTGCTCGGTGCTCCAAAGTTGCGGGCGATAGTTGTTATCAAAAATCACCTTGCCGCCTTGGTTTGAGAACACGCTGATAGCTTTGAATAAGCGCTCACGATAGGCGTCATCTAAAATCGCGATACTGATACCGCTGATGTAAACCGCGTCGACTTGTTTCTCTGTCAGCGCGATTTCAAGCTTATTCAGGTCGTCAGTTTGAAAGTAAGATTTTACTGCCGCGTCATTGCGCCAATAGTGGAAATGTCGCTCACCCGTTTCGTCCGTTTCTACCATGTACAAACCGGGCAACTTGTTTGGAATACGTTCAACGAGATTGGTTTGAATGCCTTCTAGTTGCCAGCTATCAATCATGTTTTGAGACAGTTCATCGCTACCCAAACCAGTCGCGTAATGAACAGACAGGTTTTGATGTTGGGTTAAGCGAGAAAGGTAAAGCGCGGTATTGAGCGTGTCACCGCCAAATTTTTTGGTTAATGGAGAGCCGCTTATTTCGACCATACATTCGCCGAAGAAAGCAATATTGAAATGAGAAGATGCAGGCATAGCCGATCCTAAAATAGAGAGATATATGTGGGAGAAGGCCCTGCCACTAAGCAGGACCTGAATTAAGCAAACCAGTTGTGGAGACTAGGTTTAGCTTGTTTGATTTGCAGGACGTTGAGGTGCCGCTTCTTCTTCAAGTACGCCAGTCTCAGACATTTCCATCTCCATCAGAGCACGCTCGTCATCAAGAATCGCTTTTGCCATTTCAGGTGTTACTTGGTTAGCCGGAGTCACTAGGCTCACAACCACACCTGCCGTTAGAGCAAACAGACATGATGGGATAACTGGGTTGCCCCAGAAGGCTGTGTAGTCAGCGTTAAACATTACTACGAATGAAGCTACAGAAGCACCCGCTAGTGTTGCAAGCGCACCTTGCCAGTTGTAGCGTTTCCAGAATTTACCCAACATACCGCACACAAACATGCCCGACATAACCGTTGAAATCATCTTAGTGATGTAGCCAATGATGTCGTTTGACGTCAGTGCGAACAGTAGTGCGAAGCCAATCACCACAACCAAAGCTAGACGAGAGTAGTTCAACATTGATTCTTTGTTTGGTACGCGGCCTGTGAACATCACGTACACGTCACGCAGTAGGATAGATACACCGGCAATCGCATCTGAGCTTGCACTCGACATGGTTGCAGATAGACCTGCGATAAGAACAATCATGCCTACGCCAACTGGAAGAACCGTTGCAGCTACGTATGGGAACGAGTAGTTCGGGTTATCCAATGATGGGTCGATTGCGTGCGCAGCCATACCAATGATTGCTGGAATAATAGAGAAGAAAAGGTACAACACACCAGAAGCGACAAATGAGCGACGGATAGTTGAAACATCTTTACCAGAGTAGATACGCTGACGGAATGAAGGTGTTGCAAGTACGCCCACACCGATAACCACAGCCAGAGAAACAGCAGGCAGAATGCCCAGTTTATCGATTGCTAAAAAGCTTGTAGCAGCAGGGTCCATCGCAGCGTAAAGGTTATCCATGCCACCAATGTGATCAACAGACATTACCGCCATTAGGATGAAGCCAGCAAAAAGGATGATTGCTTGAATCGTATCGGTCCATACAACTGCTGTGTAACCACCGATAACAACGTAGATAGTGAAAGCTGCAGCAATAATAATTTTCGCAAGGTTAAGGTCGATGTCTGCAATCCACGCTAGGTACATGCCGCCACCTAGAATGTGCGCACCTAACCAACCGATTGACGCGATAAAGATAAGTAGGCCAACCACGTTTTTTACGATTCGGTTAGCGCCAACGTAATAAGCCAGCTCTTCACTCATGGTCATGAAGTTCAGTTTACGAACCGGAGCAAACCAAAGTGCAAGCAATAGGATGCCGACAGCACCGCCTATTCCGTACAGAGCACCCGCCCAACCATTTGCGTAGCCAAAGCCAACCGCGCCCATACTTGAACCCGTGCCGACCATAGTCGCAACTGTTGTACCAAGTACTAAGAATAATGGCAGTAATACTCTCTAAGTAGGTAATTGTGATTAGGTTATTACTAAACGCGATCCGCGCGGTAGCAAGTCACATCTACTTCAACCTTCACGTCTACCACTAGGTCACAGACCATGCAGATACGAGCCGGTGGGTTAGCACCGAAGAACTCTTTGAATACCTTATTAAAAGATTGGAAGTAACGAGAATCCGTTAGCACAACCTTTACGTGCATTACGTCTTCTAGGGCGTAGCCCGCTTCAGTCATGATATCGACACAGTTTTGGATCGCTAGGCGAGACTGGTCAACAATGCCACCCTCTACCACTTCACCATCTGTCATCGGTGTCTGGCCAGAAACGTATAGGAAACCACCCGCTTCAGTTGCGCGTGCAAATGGTAAATGTTGTCCGCCTGTACCTGTACCGCCTTCAACACCGTAACGTTTAATAGTCATTTTTTAACTCCACTTCTTTATAGATAATATTGGTTCTGTTCCAATATATTTAAATTAATTCGTCGTTTTCTTATTACTGTATATTTAATAAAATAATTAAATTCTAATTACGGTAAATAAAAACGCCTGAACGATTATTTTTTACTTTTCCTTTTTGGTAAGTTAACTCACCATTTACAAATACACTTTCGATTCCCTCAGCAACTGACATAGGATTTTCAAATGTTGCTGTGTCTTTAATATTCTTTGGGTCAAATAAAACTAAATCGGCAAATGCGTCTTGGCGAATCTCACCTCTTCCCGCGAGGTTATAGCGCTTCGCAGACATTCCGGTCATTTTGTGAATCGCTTCTGGTAGCGCAAACAGTTTTTCATCTCGGCAGTAATGACCTAAGACTTTCGGGAAGGTGCCCCACAATCTTGGATGTGGATGCGGGTCATTGGGTAAACCATCAGAACCAACCATGGTCAGCTTGTATTTCAATACGCGCTTTACGTCGTTCTCATCCATGCAGTGGTAAACCGCACCGGCTGGTTGAAGCGCTTTTGCTGCGTCCATCAGTGGTAGGTTCATCTCATCAGCAATCTGCTTAAGCGTTTTGCCTGCATGTTCTGGCTTTGCTTTAGACCAAGTAATGAAGATATCGAAATCGTCCGTCACCTGTTTCAAATCTAATGTCGAAGAGCTCGCTGAGTATGGGTAGCAGTCGCAAGACACATCTTGGTACTCAGAAACCTTGTCCATCAAATCAAGTACTTCAACGGTTCTGCCCCAGTTACCTGCACCTGCACATTTAAGGTGAGAGATAACAACCGGTACTTTCGCGTATTGCCCAGTCTCAAACGCCTCTTCCATCGCGCTTAAGATCTCTTCAAATTCGGTACGCATATGCGTGGTATAGATGCCGCCATGGCTAGACAGCACTTTCGCTAACTGCATCACCTCATTCGCGTTGGCTTGCTTCGCACTTGCGTAAGCCAAACCAGAACTCAAGCCTAATGCGCCCTGCTCCATTGCTAAATCAAGGTTGCTTTGCATTGCTGCAATTTCTTCTTCGCTTGCGGTGCGTTGTAGGTCGTCCATCACTTGGTTACGCAGTGTGGTGTGGCCAACTAACGCTGCTACGTTCACCGCTGGTTGCGCCTGCTCCACTGCTTGTGCATACGCGGCAAAGGTTGGGTATTTGAAATCAACCTGCGCGCCTAAAAGGTTCATTGGGTCTGGTGGGTCGCCGGCCAAAACTGTAGGTGATGCACTGATACCGCAGTTACCAACAATCACGGTTGTCACACCTTGGCTGATCTTTGGTAGGCAGTCTGGGTAACGAATAACATTGGTATCGTCGTGTGTGTGTACATCGATGAATCCAGGAGCCAATGCTAAGCCTGCTCCCTCAACCAACTGGCTGCAATCTTCATGATCGATTTTGCCAATTTCGGCGATTTTTCCATCTCGGATTGCTACATCGGCACAAAACGATTGTTCGCCGGTGCCATCAAACACCTCTACATTTTTAATTATCGTATCGAACAACATTTCTCACTCTCTCAATCCACTTTGTTGATGGAGCTATATTAGAAATCCAGCCGATTATTTTCAGTGACAAAACACACATAATATTTTAATTTGTGTGATAGTTTCTACCACAAAACACATTACAGATATATTTAAACATTAAATAACAACCACTTAAGTCATGTTAGGAATCAGCAATGAAACATAACCCTGCACAAAAAGATGTTATAAAGTATCAAAACGATAGTTTTATCTTGACTGAAAAAGGCCAAAAAGGGAGAGCAATATCACAATCTGAGAACGGTATTTACCGACTGGTTGATGAAGATATTTCGCTCCCGGTAGCAATTATCAAACAATCCGCCTTAACCAATAACCTGAATTGGATGCAATCATTCGCCGATCACCATCAGGTTAAATTGTCGCCACATGGCAAAACATCAATGACACCTGCTTTTTTCCGCCAACAACTAGAAAATGGCGCTTGGGGTATTACAGTAGCAACGCCTGCACAGGCAGAAGTTGCCGCTATGGCGGGTGCAAAACGCATCATCATGGCTAACCAATTGGTGGGTAAAACCAACATGGCGATCGTTGAACAGTTGATCAGTGAGTTTGATATCGACTTTTACTGTTGTGTGGATTCTTCGGTAAACGTGCAGCAACTTAACCAATATTTCTCTAATACAAAACAGACACTAAAAGTACTGATCGAATTTGGTGTACCGGGCGGTCGCTGTGGTTGTCGTTCACCACAAGAAGTTCTAGAACTGGCTCAAACCATACAAGACACACCTGCCCTTTCGCTGGCGGGTATTGAGGTATATGAAGGTGTGATTCACGGTGACAATGCAGAACAAGACATTCGTACCTTCTTAAATCACGCGCTCACCTCGGTCGAAAGCCTCGCGTCAGATGGCCTAATTGCAGGGCAACCTATCATCACGGGCGCTGGTTCTGCTTGGTATGACGTGGTTGCAGAATGTTTGGCGAACCTAACCGATTACTTGGCGATCATCCGCCCGGGCTGCTATGCCATTCACGACACAGGCATTTACCTAGACGCACAAAGCAAAGTGTTGCAGCGTGCCCAAGCAAACCAAGGTTACGCGTGTGAATTGGGTGGAGATCTGGAATCGGCACTTGAAGTATGGGCGTATGTAATCTCTCGCCCAGAACCGACCAAATTAGTGGTTGGGTTAGGCAAGCGTGATGTGGCCTTTGATGCGGGTTTACCTATTGCCGAACGCGGCTATCGCAACGGCGAAGCGATCTCAGTGAAAGGGCTGACTGCTACCTCCGTGATGGATCAGCATACTTTTGTTGAAACTGACGGCTCTTCTGAGATTGAAGTAGGAGACATGATTGCCTTCTCAACCTCACACCCGTGTTTAACCTTCGATAAGTGGCGCTACATTGCCATCAGCGATGACGACCATCAGGTAATAAACTGGGTGGAAACCTGTTTCTAAATCGAATTCTCGATAAGCTAGAATCAGCGAAACAATAAGATATACTAACGGGGCTAAGCTTTAGCGACCAATGACTAGGTATTAGCAAATAGCCCCATCAACAAAGGATCAGGATTCTTGAGTTTAGAAGTAGATATCATTTCACAGATAACAGAGCGTTTCCCTGTTCTTCGCGATGCAGAGAAAAAAGTCGCTAAGCTGATCATGGACGACATTGATTTTGCTGCCAATGCCAGCATCACAGAGCTTGCTGAAAGCGCTCAAGTGAGTGAAGCCACCATTACACGTTTTGCTAAAGCGATCGGTTGCAGCAACGTACGTGATATGAAGATTAAGTTGGCTCAGACGCTAACCGTTGGCCAGCGCTTTATCCTCGAACCGGTTGACCAAACGGGTTATCAAGGTATCTACGAATCGATCAAGCAAAGCCTAGACATCAACCGCACCTTGTTCAAAGAGCAAGACGTTGAAACCGCAGTCAGCTGGCTGCATAACGCCAGACAGATCATTGCTATTGGTATGGGTGGTGGTTCAACCATTGCTTCTCAAGAGCTGCAACATCGACTGTTTCGTTTAGGCTACCCAGTGGTGTCGTACAACGATGGCTTGATGTCACGTATGGTTGCTGCCACGGCAGATGCTAATGACGTAATGGTGATGATCTCTGCGACTGGCTTTACACCAGTGATCACAGAAACGGCAGAGCTGGCTAAGCAGTACGGACTTAAGATCATTGCGATTACCCCACAAGATACACCGCTAGCAAAAATTGCCGATATCTTGTTACCCATCAAGCATATGGAAACCGACTTCATCTACAAGCCGTCGGCTTCTCGCTACGCTATGTTGGCGTTAGTGGATGTGCTTTCTATGGGAATCGCAGTCAATCACAAGAACCGCTCGCGCGACAAACTGCGTCGCTTGAAAGTTGCGCTCGATTCTTACCGAGGCGGTGGCGATAGACAGCCTCTCGGTGATTAACGAATCAAGGATAGAATGAGCTTAAATTCTGGTGCGCGGCAATCTTTCACTAGCTCGTATAAGCTCATTTCTAATCCCGTAATTTGGACACCAGCGTCCTGTAATCGGCTGATAGCCAACTTCTTATTCAATGCTGTCCGTGAACCAATACAGTCGCCAACTACCTGAACCCTGTACCCAAGCTCCAACAAACCCAATGCGGTTTGATAAACACAAATATGAGCCTCAATACCACACACTAACCAAGTCTCTACATCCTTGGCTTGAACCGCCTCAACAAACTTGGGCTCATCACACGCGTTGAAAGTGAATTTAGGTATCGGCTTTGCATCATTCAGCAAGTCATTAAGTTCGTCGACTGTAGCACCTAGCTTCTCTGGATTCTGCTCCAAACGAATAATTGACAGCCCCAAAACCTGCGCTCCTTGAGCTAACTTCCCGCAATTAGCAATCAGCGTATCGCTCTCATCAACAAGGCGTGCGAGCTTGCCTTGTACGTCCACAACCACCAAACCTGTGTTTTGTTTCGTTAGCATGTTTATTCCTTGTTTTAAACAGCCTGACTCACTAAGCAACCTGATGTGTATTTTTTCTACTATGTAACGATTCAGCTTACAAAGCCATACAGTAATACATACAAGACTACGGAATAATACTCACCAACGGTCGAAAGGTCGCAAAATAAAAATTATTGATACTGGCATGACATTTAAGAGTGAGTAACAAAGATGAACAAGATAACGAAATCAGCATTAGCACTGGGTTTAATCAGCGCAGTTTCTCTTCCAGCTTTAGCAGCAGGTACTGACGGCGGTGCGTACATTGGTGGCGGACTTAGTGTCTACCAAGATTCTGACACAGACGGTCACGGTAGCTTAGATTCAGATGGCATGGGCTACAACCTATACGGCGGCTACCAATTCAACCGTATCGTAGGTGTTGAACTTGGCTACACAGATTACGCAAACTACAAAAATAGCGCTGAAAAGCTGTCTCCGACGTCTGTTTCTTTGTCAGCAAATCTTGGTTACACATTCGACAACACAATCCGCCCATTCGTATTGGCTGGTTTAAGCTCTGTTGACCTAAACGCAAATAAGAGTGCTGGTTACGCTGATGACAGCGGTACGGGTTTCCACTTTGGTGTAGGTGTTGAATACACGCCAATCGAACACCTAACGCTACGCTTAATCTCGCAAGCGGATGCAGTAAGCGTAGACGACACGGTCCAATTTAAGAACTCTCAGATATCAGCTGGTGACCACACGCTTGCCTTCAAAAGCATTAGCTTCGGTGGTTCATACAACTTCTAATGTGATTGAACCACATAGAATAAGCTGAACATACTAATTCACTTTGCTGTTCCACCTTGTCATGAAGGTCACTCAGTAAAGTAAATTTTTTGTATCTACACACCTTAGCGTCATTTCACTTTAGCCAGTTTATCGCTCAGCGCCTTCTATTTGAGCTTTATGCATTGATATTAGAGCTTTCTTGGTAGCGAGACTAAAATAAAGGGATAAGTGACACAGGAAGACAAGACCTATGAATCTACCACGCTTAAACATGTCGATAAACAAACTCCCTTTCGTTTTGGCAGTGTATTACCTGCTTGTCATTAACTTGCCTATCTCACGCGAACTGTTCAATATTCTTAGTGCCTCACAAGCCGAAAGCATTGGGTTTATCATCTCGATCCCATTTTTCTTTCTCGCCGCATTCAACTTTATCTTTCAAGTATTCAACTGGCCGATATTCGCCAAAGCTTTTTTTATCTTGTTACTACTTACTTCCTCTTTAGTCAGCTACAGCATGTTCAACTACGGCATTTTTGTAGACTATGGAATGATAGAAAACGTCTTCGAAACCAACAGCGGAGAGGCTGCTAGCTACCTAAGCAGCTATTCTATTTTATGGTTTGTTCTGATGGGAGGAGTCCCGTCACTGCTGCTTTTATTTACGGATCTTGAAAGAGAATCTTGGAAAGATTTTGCTATTGGGAAGGCGATTGGATTGCTCTCTTCGTTGATCGTCATTGCCATCATTGCCGGGTTGTTTTACAAAGATTATGTGTCGATTGGTCGTAATAACTCTCATCTTAAAAAGATGATCATTCCGACCGAATACGTCGCTTCAACCGCAAAATACATCAACAATACTTACATCAAAGAACCGATTCCTTACAAAGAAATCGGCTTAGATGCGCAGCTAAAACCAGAAGCTAAACAAGCTGAAAAACCAACCTTATTGGTGTTTGTTCTTGGTGAAACAGCACGTGTATATAACTACCAATATTATGGCTATGAGAAAGAAACCAATGCTCATACCAAACCCTATAATCCGATTTTTTTCTCTGATGTTCAGTCATGCGGAACAGCCACTGCGGTTTCTGTGCCGTGTATGTTTTCTAACATGAACCGAAGCAACTACGATCGCGACAAAGCCTACAACCAAGATAACGTGGTCGACATTATGAACCGCGCGGGCATTCACTCTATCTGGCGAGAGCACGATGGTGGAGACAAGGCGGTCGCACATCGAATCAAAGAGATGACTCTCGTCGCCAAAGACAGCGACCCGCTGTGTAATAAAGATGTGTGCTATGACACAGCCATGCTAGAGAACTTCGAACAAGATACTCAAGATCTTAAACAAGATAGCATCATTTTCTATCATATCTCCGGATCTCACGGCCCAACGTACTTTGAGCGTTATCCAGAAGAACATAAGAAATTTACGCCTGATTGCCCTCGTGCAGATATTGAAAACTGCACCAAAGAGCAAGTGGTCAACACCTACGACAACACCATCTTGTACACAGATTTCTTTCTCTCACAGGCTATTCAGAAGCTAGAGAAACTCACCGATAAGTACAATGTCGCGCTGATGTACATTTCCGATCACGGAGAATCATTGGGAGAAAATGGCGTCTACTTACACGGCATGCCTTATTCATTTGCTCCGAAAGAGCAAACCCATGTGCCTATGATCCTATGGATGTCTGATGGTTTCGCCGAGCAGAAAGGGATAAACCAGACCTGCTTAAGAAAGGCAGGCAAAGAACAGAGCTTCTCCCAAGATAACCTGTTCGACTCCTTACTTGGCTTGATGGATGTACAAACCAAAGAATATCGAGAGAACCAAGACATTTTTGCTGCGTGTCGGTAGTGCTTTTGCTTATGTAAACCATCGGAAAACTCGAGTTGCCTGAACAAGCTCTCCTCAACTTCTCCTAAAAAGAAAAGACCTCGGTCTTTTCTTTTTTTTCGTCGCTAACATGGAGCCAGAGTGCTAATTTATAACGATGAAACAATGAGCTACATTTAATAGAGACAATAATGGAAGAGTCCGTCGTACTCCAAAGACCAACATGTCTTATTAGACTTCATCTCACTCACATCGCTCATTGAACTTACCACGATTAAGCTCAGTTCAATACCGCGCCTGAATGGCGCATAATATCAATGTTTACGTCATATCATTAAGGACAAATGAATGGACGCTTTCATAATTTCAAGCTGGCAATTTTCTGAGGGGGTGGCACATGAACACACCACCAGCCCAGCCTCATTCGAGCAATCAACTTGGTATCACTGCCAAAGAGATGCTGACGGTTTGAGAGAATGGCTCCACAGTAATACGGTTCCAAATGCCATCATCGATTCATTACTCACCGATGACACCCGCCCTCGGTTCGAACAATTTGGCCACGACTGTTTTTTGATGATTCTGCGAGGCATTAATCTAAACGAAGGTGCTAACCCTGACGACATGCTTAGCCTACGCATCTTATGGTACAAAGGCACTTTAATATCGACACGTAAAGTTCCTTCAAAAGCGGTCAGTAATCTGATATCTGATCTCAAACAAAACCAAGGCCCTACATCATTACCTGATGTGTTGTTGGGCATGATCCGTGGAATCAACCACAGTATTTCAACCTTCCTAGCACCCGTCGAACTATTAATTGACGAGTTAGAATCTACATCCAATATCGACATAAGATCCATTAACGCTCTACATTCAAGGCTACTCAGACTAAGGCGTTATTTGAAGCCACAGAAATACGTTTTTGAAGATTTAATGAGTGACCTACCTGCGCCATTGAGTAAGCACAACAGTCATATAAAGAACAGCCTTGATACCATCCTGAGAATTAACGAGTCTGTTGAGTTTTACATCGAACAAATTAATGTATTTTTAGCGAGCCTAAGTCAGCAACAAGCTGAAAAAATGAATAGAAATACGTACCTATTTTCTATCATTGCAGGTATTTTCCTCCCTGCTGGGTTTTTCACCGGTTTACTGGGTGTCAATATCGCTGGGATACCCGGAACAGATAACCCGATAGCATTTCCACTATTTTGCGTTGGGCTGCTCGTGGTCATAGCGGCAGAGGTCGTTATTTTGAAAAAATTGAGGTTTATTTAATGGTTGAGTTTTTGCAATCCAATATGTGGCTTAGACAAGTAGTTTTAGGTTTACTTCTTATCACTGTGTATTGGGTGATCAAACGCTTGGGTAAGAACTGGATAGAAACATTAGCGGAAAATAAGCGTGTCGAATTGAAGCGAAAGCAGTTCGTGATTAAGTGTTTCAATATTGTTCTGTTTCTACTCTTCATCGCTGTGTTTACGATTGTTCTTAACTTGGGTTTTGGTGATATTTCTCTGTTCTTGTCTTCGATATTTGCGGTGCTGGGTGTCGCTTTATTCGCGCAATGGTCGATTCTAAGTAACCTCACAGCCAGCGTACTAATATTTTTCGTCTTCCCTTATCGCATTGGCGACAGAGTAAGAGTCGCGGAGAAAGACGAAGACATCAGCGGTGTGATCATCGATATCACCATGTTCCATGTTATTCTTCGACACAGTTCGGGCAACATTATCACCTACCCTAATAACCTGATCCTACAAAAAGGCGTAATCAAAGTTTTGGTTGAACCGGAAGCAAAAAGTGAAGCAGGTGATACTGAGCTAACCAAAACTGAAAATTCAGAATCATAAGATTTACTGGTGCCTTAGATATCGGCAAGTCAAACAGATAGACACAGCGAACTGATTCGTAAGATATTAAAAGAGCTTAGTTCGACATGGATTGCAAAACTTGGCGATAAAGGACATTAGAGAGAAGCTTCAATAAGGTAAAAAGTCTAACACCCAATACTTACGCCAAACAAGGCGGATTAACCATAGATGTGTATGGTGGAGTGAGATCGGACTAACCCAACCTTGCTCTATAACGAACGCTCTGTTTATAACTTACACCTCTGCCTTTTGTGTCTCATTCGTAGCAAGTTTTATTGAGTTTAGATTTGCGACTAAATATACTGGGGACATCATCAGACGGAGGACAAAAATGAATAATAAAAACAAACATATAGTTTTAATTCATGGTCTATATATGCCTGCGTTGATCATGCAGTATCTGGATAGAAACTTCAAAAAACGCGGCTTTACAACGCACAAGTTTGCCTACAACTCGCTGCGTTTCCCTTCTGCAGCCAAACGCCTCAATCGCTTCGTAAATGCTCGCTTTAATGAGTACGATGAGGTCTATTTTTTTGGTCACTCACTCGGTGGCTTACTCATTCGTCACTACTTTAAGTTTTATCAGCCCAATTTTGCCGACACCTGCATTATTACCGCAGGGACGCCGCACAATGGGGCAACTATCGCCAAAACACTGTCGAATCATGGGCTTGGTTTTATATTTGGTTCGAGCAAAATGATCTTAAGCGATGGCCTGGGTGACTACGATATTGATGTGCCGATTGGCGTGATTACAGGTACCTACGACGCCGGAGTCGGACGTATTGTTCTGGGAAGAAACCCGGGCGATGGCACAGTCACACTCGAAGACGCCAACCTGAGAGGAGCAACGGATACTTACGCCCTCAAACTCAACCACACGGCGCTCGTCTACTCCAAAGAAGTCGTAACACTGTCGGCTCAGTTCATCGAACACAGAGCTTTTAAGGACGCTTCATAGCTTATTTCCATTAGCTTTTGCGCGTTGACTCCTGTATCGAGCTCTGTTCTCTTATATGTGAAAGACAAAAACAAAAATACCACTCTGCGATAAGAGTGGTATTCAAAGATTCATTACTGAAAGTGAGTGCTTGTTACAGACGATTTACTCGCGTTGGTAAAAACACCTCACCCAACATGCATCGCACCGAACCACCGCCAATGTCTTCAATCGTTTTCACGTTAAATGGCAGCAGTTTTCCATGCGTCGAAAGCTGAGCTAACTGGGCTGGAGAAAACGCATCGTAAGCCGATTGAGACATCGCGATTACCTTATCGCCATTCACGGTTTCCAATTGCAGAATGTTGCCGCAGAATCGGTTCATCTGATCGATCGAGATCGAGATAACTTGCTTGTCTTTTGCAAGAGATTTCACCACAAAGCGGCGTTCAAACTCAGGAATCACTTCATCACAGATCACGCAGAAGTTATCACCAATCGCCATCATCACATTGGTGTGATAAATCGGCTGACCAGACGGTAATGCCGTTTGGAACGAAACCACGCGAGAATAACCAATACGCTTCGCATAATCTTCTAATACTTCACGGTCGCAACGCTGAGAAAGCGCAGCGTAGATGGTCTTGTTGATATGGTCGATAACCATCACGCCCGTGCTCTCTAGATAAGAACCTTGCGCGATGTAAGACTCTAGAGACTCGCTATGGTTAACAATGCGACCCGACGCTTCTAACGCTTCAATAAGAGCATTTGGCTTAACTTCATTCTGACGGTTTTCACACGCCATAGGGAACGTGAATAAGCTTCCATCACTACAGGTACTGAACCAGTTGTTTGGGAAAACAGCATCCGGAGTTTCAACGCCCAATTCTGGGTAATCAAACTCTACAACTTGCACACCTTCTTTACGCAACGAAGCGACCATCGCCTTAAACTCAGCCATGGTTTCTAATTTTACCTCGGCTTCGGTCAGGTTTACTCTGTGCTGAAACTCATTATCTTGTGCCGTTTCTTCATTAAATTTAAATTCTTTTGGCGGCACCATAACAACGCAATTGGCGTTTTGAACATTAGTAATGTGAAGTGATTTTTTGTGTAGGTTTAACATCTCAACCGTCCCTATCTTTTATTTACCTCAGAATTGTAAACAACTTGTTACGACAAGATTCACTGAAAAGAATAATGATTTGAATATTTATCCCAAACAATTCCTGCAAAAGTCAGTTTATTCGGTAATTTTTACTGCAAGATAACAGCACATCAGAAAGAACCAACTGTATGCATATTCGTTAAGTCACTTTATGGATAAATATTCTGATTCCATTTTCTCGCCCATCACGAGTTTTGATTACAATTCAATCCATTTAACGTTAGGATTATCACCGTTGCATAACAATCAATTACGTTTGAAATAAGCTTAACTTTTCCTGTCTAATTCAATCTAAAATAAGCGTCATGAAAGACACTCTTTGGACCTTTCCTGTATCGCTTAGACAAAGTTTTAGTGTTTTAAAGCCAAGTGCCTAAATAGGCGCTAGAACAAAATCCATCGAATGACTTAATACTGATAAGAACCCATGGGCGCTTATATAATTTCAAACTAAGATAGTTAAATTTCGAATCAAGACCATAAAAACAAAGCTGCACCAACGATGCAGTCGCTTATAGATGCACTAGTTTATAAAGGGAAATCTATGTACAAGAAATTTGAAGGCTTTACTGAAGCCTTTCCAAAGGGAGAGCCGATACAACCTCCTACTGGCATACTGGCATTCTGCCGCCATTACACTCGAGGTTTCGAAAAACCATTGATTTTGCTCGGGTTGATGAGCATGACCATCGCGATCATCGAAGTCGCGCTGTTCGGTTACATGGGGCAATTGGTCGACTGGCTATCAACAAGCAACCCAGACACTTTCTTAGCAGACAACGAATCGACATTGATGGGGCTCGGTATTCTGCTGTTGGTTGTGATGCCAATCTTGATCAGTGTTTACTCGCTATTGCTTCACCAAACTTTGCTGGGCAACTACCCAATGTCGATTCGTTGGTTAGCACACCGCTACCTTTTGAAGCAAAGCCTGTCCTTCTATCAAGATGACTTCGCCGGACGTGTCGCGACCAAAGTGATGCAAACCTCGCTTGCAGTGCGCGAAACTGTGACCAAGATGGTCGATGTGTTTGTCTACGTGACGGTTTACTTCACGGCGATGCTGTTCATGCTTGCTGAATCAGATTGGCGCTTGATGGCTCCGATGCTGATTTGGCTATTCGTTTACATCGGTATTCAACTGCACTTCGTGCCAAAGCTAAAAGACGTGTCTTCAGAGCAAGCGGATGCGCGATCGTTAATGACAGGTCGTATTGTCGATAGTTACACCAACATCGCGACGGTGAAATTGTTCTCACACAGTAAAAGAGAAACCGAATACGCCGAAGAAGGCATGGAAGGCTTCCTAGATACTGTGCACCGCCAAATGCGCTTGGTAACCGGCTTCAACATCTGCGTGGAATTCGCTAACTATCTATTGGTGTTCAGCATTGCGGGTATCTCTATCTACCTATGGCTAGATAGCGCAATCACAGTAGGTGCGATTGCGATTGCTGTGAGTTTGGCTCTGCGTATCAACGGCATGTCGAAATGGATCATGTGGGAAATCGGCGGCCTGTTTGAAAACCTAGGTACCGTGATTGATGGCATTAAAACTCTGTCTAAGCCTATCGCTATCGAAGACAAGAAAGACGCGAAGCCTCTGGACGTTCCACAAGGCGGCATCAACTTCGACAACGTCAGCTTTAACTACGGTGAGAATAAGGGGGTGATCAACAACCTAAACCTCAACATCAAACCGGGTGAAAAAGTGGGTTTGGTTGGCCGTTCAGGTGCAGGTAAATCGACCCTAGTTAACTTACTACTGCGTTTCCACGATGTAGAAAGTGGTCGCATCCTGATTGATGGCCAAGAGATCTCGAGCGTTACTCAAGATTCTCTGCGTAGCAACATAGGTATGGTGACCCAAGATACTTCACTGCTGCACCGTTCGATCAAAGACAACATTCTTTACGGTCGACCAGAGGCATCAGACGAAGAGGTATACGCGGCGACTAAACAGGCACACGCGCATGAGTTTATCGAAACGCTAACCGACCCGTTTGGCAACGTTGGTTACGATGCTCAAGTGGGTGAACGTGGCGTTAAGCTTTCTGGTGGTCAGCGTCAACGTGTGGCTATCTCACGTGTTCTTCTAAAGAATGCTCCATTACTTGTTCTCGATGAAGCAACTTCTGCACTCGATTCTGAGGTAGAGGCAGCGATTCAAGAGAGCTTGATTGAGCTAATGGAAGGCAAAACGGTTATTGCGATTGCACACCGCCTGTCGACCATCGCAGCGATGGATCGCCTGATCGTGCTTGATGCCGGCAATATCGTAGAAGAAGGCACGCACCAAGAGCTGATTAACCAGAATGGTATTTATGCGCAGCTATGGAATCACCAAACCGGTGGCTTCATTGCCGATGACCTTGAGCAAGCTACAAACGCTTAATTTTTGTGCTATTTTAAAAGTGCGATGTGATTCACAGCAATTTGTTTATTAGCGGTAAATTACACATGGCAGAATGTTATGTCGTAATTATATAATGACATTAACACCAAAGACGCCTCGCTTGCGCGTTCTGGAATAAGGCTAGACTTCGGGGGGAGGCTAGCCTTTTTTATGCCTGCTATTTGGCGCTCTTTGCTACCTGTCCAATAAACTTCATCGATCCTTTTGTTTTTTTCTTGGCGTTTTTTTCTTAAAATGCGCGCAATATTCTTTCTAGAGATCAACCATGAACAAAAGTGTCTTAACTAACGTTATCGCGTTAGCGCTGCTTGCTGGCGGCTATGCGACAGCAAACCAATACTTGCTTTATGCAGGCCTATTCGCCTTTTCTGGTGCCATCACCAACTGGCTTGCGATTCACATGTTGTTCGAGAAAGTACCCGGCCTATACGGTTCTGGAGTGATTCCAGCGCGCTTTGAAGAGTTCAAGGCAGCCATCAAGCAACTGATGATGGAGCAATTCTTTACAGAAAGTAACATCGACCGCTTCCTAAGCAGCGAGATGACAGGAAAGTCGCTCAATCTAGAGCCTGTGATTCAGAAGATCGACTTTAACCCTGCATTCGACTCACTGGTGCATGTTATCGAGAACTCTCAATTTGGCGGTATGTTGGCAATGTTTGGTGGCACAGAAGCACTAGAGCCAATGAAAGCGCCGTTTGTTGAGAAGATGCAAGAATCTGTGATTGAAATCAGCAAGAGTGATTCTGTAAAAAATGCCATCAAAGACGAGCTAGAATCGCCTGCGATGATGGATGAAATCAAAGAAAACATTGAGGCGATCATCGATCAGCGCTTGAATGAACTAACACCTAAGCTGGTTAAAGAGATGGTTCAGACCATGATCAAGAAACACCTTGGCTGGCTTGTGGTTTGGGGCGGTGTATTCGGTGGTGTGATTGGCTTAATCTCTGCGGCCATTACGCTTTAAGGCGAACAAGTTTATCGGATTGCTCTTTATCTGACGCTCAACAAAAAATGGAAGCTTATTGCTTCCATTTTTTATATCTAAATCACGTTGGTAAGCGAAATTAGGCCACTATTTTAGAGTTGCCAACAACTCAGGGTTCACGCCGAAGCCCTTTTTATGCTCTTCAATCACCACTTCACTACGTGTCTGAATCACACCAGGCAAGGTGCCCAACTTCGTTGCCATAAACGCTTGGTACGCCTTCATGTCTTTCACTCGAACCTTGATCATGGTGTCAAAGTCACCCGACAGTGAGTAGCACTCTTCCACCTCAGGCATCATTTCCACGGCTTGGGCAAATTTGTCGAAGATCGAAAAGCTAGTCTGATCGAGACGGATATGGATAAAGACTTGAACATCGAGTCCCAGCTTTTCTGAACAAAGCTCAGCATGATAGCCCGTGATGTAGCCCTCTTTCTCCAATCGCTTGAGTCTATCAGAGCAAGGTGACGTCGTAAGGTTGACCTGTTTTGCCAGTTCAACAACAGGTAAACGCCCTTTCATATGCAGAATTCTTAGTATCTCTTTATCGATACGATCGAGCTGATGCTGAGACATAACATTCCTTAAACATTCTAAATTCCGCTCAGTATATTCCATACCAAGTGCAATCGAAGAAAACCTCGCTCACACATTTAAAAACTAAATGCACGGATGATATTCACGCCAGATATAAACACATACAAATAGATAAGAACCCTTATAAATCAAACTCTGGTTATTAACAAATTATTATAGAAATGACCCGATTAACAAATAAGTTGAGCCGGAAACGAAAGAAAGGATATAGGCCAAAGTGAATAATATAATTATCAAAGAGAAAGGATGACTCTATTATGAAAACGCAAGAACTCGCATATAAACCTTACGGTATTGGTTCATGGACACACGTAACGGTATCAAAAGATGTTGCTCAGGCACTAGCAAGTGAATACTCAAACTATGGATGGGAAGTGAAGATTGATGGCAATGCCATTGAAGCTGAGCTTGCACTCAAGGCTGCTTAGAAACACAAAAACCTCCTAGCACGGAGGTTTTTTGAATCAAGTTAGTAAGCACTTACTATGAGTTAGGCTAGGCCAACTTGGGGAACAGCACTTCCAGTTTCGCAACGACAATTGCACGTGCGGCAGAAGTGCTGAGTTTCCATATCGTAGTACAGGTTTCCACTAAATAGTTTTGACGTCCATTGCATCATACGGCCAGAAGCTGTCTCGGGCTCTGATTCACAACGTTTCATTATAGACTTATGTAGTGTTGTTTTTTTACATCCTTTGCAATAGAGATCAGGCATACCTTTGTCCTATAGGTCTTTAGTGGTTACTGACAATTGACACATCATGTCCAATTCGGTTCCACAATTCACCGAGCTAATGACAAAAGTGAGCGCCAAGTTCAAAAAATAGCCATTTTTCTATTTTATTTTTTGACATCAAACGCCACCAACAAGACAGACCTTTCATTTCTCGCTCAAGATCCTTCGCTTTCGATTTACATTGTAAACCCCCATTTCAATATCAGAAAACCTCGAATAAACTTAATTTGAAATAAGACAAAGGTCGTACTCACATAAAAAAATAGAGCCACCGAAGTGACTCTATTGTTCATGTCTTTTGCTAATTCATTGGTATTTTTACAATGTAAATTAGTCTAGCTCAACGAGGTTCTTCTCGAACTCAGCGTGTTGCTTCTTAACTTCGTCTTCAGGCTCGCCCGTAATTAGACTCACGATAACGATAGAAAGAGTCGATAGGATGATTCCCGGTACGATTTCGTACACATCGAACCAACCGCCCGTGAACTGTTTCCAAAGTACGATAGTCACACCACCAACCACGATACCCGCGAGAGCGCCGTTACGGTTCATACGAGACCAGTACAGGCTCAATACAATAGCTGGGCCGAATGCAGCACCAAAACCAGCCCATGCGTAAGACACAAGGCCAAGTACTGAACTGTCTGGCGTCATCGCTAGCACAAGTGCAATCAAAGAGATTAGGATAACCGCGAAGCGGCCTACACGAACAATCTCTTCAGACGTCGCATCTTTCTTAAGTACTTGCTTATACAGATCTTCTGCTAGTGCAGATGAAGATACAAGTAGCTGTGAATCCGCAGTACTCATGATTGCCGCTAGGATTGCAGCAAGTAAGATACCTGCGATTACTGGGTGGAACATCGCGTTCACAAGAAGCATGAAGATCTTCTCGCCATCGTCTAGCTTAGGCGCGCCAGAGTTAGTCACGTAGATTAGACCAACAAGACCTACTAGCATTGCACCAACCATAGACAGAGCAGACCATACCACCGCGATACGACGCGCTGTTGTTAGGTCTTTGTTGCTACGTGTTGCTTTGAAACGAGCAAGGATGTGTGGCTGACCGAAGTAACCTAGACCCCATGCCGCTAGCGAGATGATCGCGATAGCAGAAAGTGGCTCACCTTTCACATCATTCCATAGCGTGAGAAGCTCTGGGTTGATGTTGTGAAGATCAGTCGATAGCTGACCAAGACCACCGTTCATCGCTGCGATTGGTACAATCAATAGCGCAGCAGACATCAGTAGACCTTGAACAAAATCCGTCCAAGATACCGCAAGGAAACCACCAAATAGCGTGTAAGAAACCACACATACTGTACCGATGATTACCGCTGTTGTGTAATCTAGGCCGAATACTGTTTCAAACAATTTACCACCTGCTACCAAGCCAGAACTTGTGTAGAAAAGGAAGAATAAAAGGATAAAGAAAGCAGAAATTGTTTGGATCAGCTTAGAATTATCATTGAAACGACGAGATAGGAACTCAGGTAGCGTCAGTGACTCTGTTGTAATGCTGTAAGTACGCAGACGCTTAGCACTGATTAACCAGTTCGCCCAAGTACCAACTAGCAGGCCACCAGCAAGCCAGAATGCTTCAAAACCAGCAGCATAAGCGTAACCCGGTAGACCAAGTAGTAGCCAACCACTCATGTCTGATGCACCAGCAGAAAGTGCAGCAGGCCATGGGCCTAGCGAACGACCACCTAGGAAGTAGTCTGTCGAGCTAGAAGTACGTTTGTAAGCAATAACACCGATTGCCAGCATCATAATTAGATACGCAATGAACGTCGTCGTTATTGCAAAACTGTTTTCTATCATTTGATAGTCCTCATTTGTAAAAAGCCTTCCATGCCTAATTCAATGCAAGACACTCACCGTAAAGGCAAGCGAGTGCATTGAGTTAGGTATTGAGGCTCCAAGGCACTATGAGTTAAATCCAAAGATGGTGAAACCAACAATGGAGAAAACAAAAGTGCTTAGAGCCAATGTTACTGAAGGTTAGTGAGCTTCGCTTCCAAGTTCGAGCAAGGTCGCGTTACCGCCCACGGCTGTTATATTTATAGTTCGCGTACGCTCGGTAATGAAACGCAGCGATAAGTGTGGATCGTGAGCAACATGCATTGCTGTCAGATCCGTTTCAGCTACTAAACTGACGATGGCACCGTCACGCTTAGCAAGTTGTAAATTAATAGCTTGAGCCGTTTGTGAGTTACCTACGTAACCTGCGCTACGTACATCGCAAGACAGCAGCTGTTGAGCCGCGTCGTACGAAGCAACCTGCACCAAGTTCGTCGGTAAATTCGCTTGTTTCGCTGCATCAGCGATCAAGGTGTTGAATTGCACGTCATCACTGCACAATTGCACGCTGTTACCCGCTAATAGTGCTGCGGTAATCATCGCGGTTGCTGTTTGCAGTGCTGGCTCTTTGTCTTGGCAATCATCAACAATCACCAAAGCCACACCACGTCCTGCAGCATACAGCTCGTTTGTTTCACCAGTCGGGCCAGCCATTAGGTGCTGCTCAGAAAGCAGCGCAGAGGCCTGCTCTAGGTGATAAGTTGCCACTGCCGCCAAAGACGTAGATTGGCTTTCGATCTCTGATTTGAATGCAAGTACCTGAGCACTCTTATGATCAAAATCGGTAAGATTCCATTGTTCCCACGCCAAGAAAGCATCAGAAAAACCTGTCACTTGATGAACCATGATACTGCTCCTTATGCCTTGTCTTGTGATTGAGAGAAATGAACATCAGTAAAGCGGTATAGGTAGTGAGGACCACCCGCTTTAGGGCCAGTACCAGACAAGCCTTGACCACCAAATGGTTGTACACCAACAACAGCGCCGACCTGGTCACGGTTGATGTAACAGTTACCCACACGAACGTGTTTTTCGATCCAACGGTAAGTTGTCTCGTTACGGCTGTGGATGCCCATGGTTAAGCCAAAACCGGTTTGGTTAATTTGGTCTACCACTTGCGCCAGTTCACTCGCTTTGAAGCGAACGATATGCAGTACAGGACCAAACTGCTCTTCTTTCAAACAGCTGATGTCATCGATTTCAAATGCACTTGGTGGAACAAAGTCACCATGTTCACAATCCGCTCCTAGAGAAAGTTGAGCCACTTTCTTCTGGGTATTGGTCATGTTTTCTAAGTGTGCCAACAACTTCTGCTTCGCGTTTTGGTCAATAACAGGGCCGACATCGGTTTTATGAAGATGTGGAATGCCAACACTCAGCTCGTCCATTGCACCGTGAATCAATGCAATCACACGGTCTGCGATGTCTTCTTGGATATAAAGCACACGCAGTGCAGAACAACGTTGACCTGCTGAAGCGAATGCAGAACGAATAACATCACGAACTACCTGTTCAGGCAGTGCGGTACTGTCGACGATCATCGCATTCTGACCACCGGTTTCCGCTATAAACGGAACAGGCTTAGCGTTACGACTTGCCAATGACACGTTGATACGTTGTGCTGTTGGTGTTGAACCCGTGAAGGCAACGCCAGCAATTGCATCATGACTGGTTAGCGCACTGCCGATCTCAGCGCCACGACCCGGTAGTAACTGAATCGTGCCAGCAGGGAAACCCGCTTCATTCATCAATTCCACTGCGCGAGCTGCTATTAAGCTTGTTTGCTCGGCAGGCTTAGCCACAACCGTGTTACCCGCAACCAAAGCTGCTGTAATTTGGCCAAGGAAGATCGCTAGAGGGAAGTTCCAAGGGCTAATACAAACGAACACACCACGACCTTGTCGAGAAGCGATTCGTGTTTGGCCATCAAAACCTTTTAGTTCGAAACCTTGTAGGTTATCCGCTTGTTTTGCGTAGTAACGACAGAAGTCGACCGCTTCACGCACTTCATCAATGCTGTCGTGAATTGTCTTACCCGCTTCTTGATGACAAATTGCCACCAGCTCAGCCAGGTTTTCTTCCATCAGATCCGCCAGCTTCTCAAGCGCAGCGGCTTTGGTTTCAACCGATGTCGCATTCCAATCAGCAAATGCGGCGTCTGCACCAGTGATCGCTGCGGAAACATGATCAAGGTTTGCAAAAGCCACCTGACCCACGCTAATACGACGATCGTAAGGTGCTGTTACTTGTTCAACATTCTGATCAGCCTTGATCATGCTTTCGGCAAGAGATTCACCGTTGATCACTGGGCCAGCAGTCCATTGATTGTTAAGGAAAGACTTAACCTGCTCTTCAAACTGATGCGCTTCACTTTCAATATCAATGTTCACACCGTAAGAGTTCTTACGCTCAGGGAATACCGCTGGAGGCAGAGGAATCTTAGTGTTGTGCAATGTATCGAATGCCAGAAGCATATCGACAGGGTGTTGAGTCAGCTCTGCCACAGGGCAACGCGCATCAACTAGACGGTGGACAAACGAGCTGTTTGCGCCGTTTTCTAGCAAGCGACGTACTAGGTATGGCAGTAGATCTTTATGGCTGCCAACCGGTGCGTAGATACGTACCGACTGTTGGTAAGCTTCCATCGCATGGTTGTACAGAGAATCACCCATGCCGTGTAAGCGTTGGAATTCAAAGTCTTTATGGTCGGTCATGACGGCAATAGCAGAAACCGTATGAGCATTGTGGCTCGCAAACTGCGGGAAGATATTACCACGAACGCTTGGGCTCAATAGGTAACGTGCACATGCAAGGTAAGCTACGTCTGTCGCTTCTTTACGTGTGTAAACTGGGTAATCAGTAAAGCCCGCTTGTTGTGACCATTTGATTTCGCTGTCCCAGTACGCGCCTTTCACTAGGCGAAGTGGGATTAAGTCACCCTGCTCTTTTGCTAGGCGGTTTAGCCAAACTAGAACTGGTAAAGCACGCTTTGAATACGCTTGAATAACCAGACCAAACTTGCCCCAGCCTTTCACTAGCTCGCTGCGATACAGTTTTTCGAATAACTTAAGCGAAAGCTCTAGGCGATCCGCTTCTTCTGCATCAATCGTGATCGCAACATCAAGCTCAATCGCACGGCGCAGTAACTGCTCTAGCGTGTCGCATAGCTCAGTCAGTACGCGGTCTTCATTCGCCACTTCGTAACGAGGATGAAGTGCAGAAAGCTTGATAGACACAGATGGCGCTGGGCTAGA
This sequence comes from Vibrio sp. 10N.286.51.E5, assembly GCF_041469125.1. Classification (NCBI taxonomy): domain Bacteria; kingdom Pseudomonadati; phylum Pseudomonadota; class Gammaproteobacteria; order Vibrionales; family Vibrionaceae; genus Vibrio; species Vibrio sp. 10N.286.51.E5. Next base: position 63,270 of record NZ_JBFRJZ010000024.1, read on the forward strand.
TTTTGAAGAGACCTTCGATTGTGGAGAAACATAGTTGTCTCGACCTACGGCTTCAATCGCCATTAGGTAATCTTTAAAGTACTTATTTGCGTCAGCTGTGGTCAGTGCTGCTTCACCTAGCATGTCGTATGAGTAGGTAAAGCCTTTGTCGCGCATCGACTTACCGTTCTTTTGCGCTTCAGCAATGCTGCGGCCAAGAACAAATTGGTGACCCATCACTTTCATCGCTTGGTGCATCGCTTTACGAATTACCGGCTCAGAAAGCTTGTTCACTAAACGGTTAACCGCTTGTCCAGCACTCTGCTCGTTCGATGAAAGTCCAACCACCTTGCCTGTTAGCATTAAGCCCCAAGTTGAAGCGTTAACAAAAACCGAATCAGAATTCTTTAGGTGAGACTTCCAATCCGCAACGCTTAGCTTGTCGCGAATCAGTGCATCAGCCGTTGCTGAATCAGGAATACGCATCAAGGCTTCCGCCAGACACATCAGCAAGATGCCCTCTTGAGTATCTAAGCTGTATTCAAGCAACAGTGCATCGATCATCTGGATAGAAGTCTTATCCGCACGGATAGCTTCGATCAAAGAAGTCGTTTTGTCTGTGATTTGCTGCTTTTCAGACTCAGAAGGGGTAGCTAGTGGCAGAAGTTGCTCTAGCCATTGGGTTTCATCCACCATATATAATGGTGAGATAAGCGACCATAGATCAGCAAGCGACTGCTCGTTGAATTCTGGCTTTAACACATCAGTAGCTGTAAACATGCGTTTTCCTTAATCTCACACCCGGAATTAGCCCGGGATCTCTACAATGGCTGCAGTGTATTTAGAGTATATAAGGATTACTTGTCAAAAACTCCGAGTTTTTTGCTAAAAACTCGCTTTATTAACAAAACAAACACAAGGTCACATATGAAACTTTAAAATAATATGCCGTTTTGTTTCACTATTTAACAGAAATTTTCTTTTTGTATTGGGATGGAGACATGCCTTGAAGGCGTGAAAAGGTGTGAGTAAAAGAGGATTGACCGGAGAAACCAGCCAGTTCTGCGACCTGACCAAGGCTAAGGTTACCCTGTTCAATTAAACGGCGAGAACGATCGATACGCTTACCAAGAACATACTGGTGAGGGGTAATGCCCATTTGCTCTTTGAACAGCATATGGAACTGGCTTTCGCCCAAGAACACGCTGCCCGCAAGCTGAGCGACAGAGATCTTATTCGCGAGGTGTTGCTCGATGTAGCGATCCAGTGCTTCAAGATCAAAACGCGAGTCTTTAATTGAGGTTTCAAATGCCGATATGTGCCTTTGCATCAGAGCGATCACCGTGTCATTGCAGGCACGGCTTAACAACAGATCATCAGGGCTCGCCTGCATCTCTTGTACCAGCATATGAATAAGCTTTTGAATTTGCGCATCTAATTGGAAATAGACGTTCGAAGACTCGAGCTGATTAATCTTCTCTAGCATCAGCGGGTCGTCGTCACTCGGCACGGGCATGTTAAGCACCAAAATGTCGGACTGACCGACCACACCACCGAAAGCATGATCAGAGCTCGCTGTCACCACACAACCTTGTCCTGGGCCAACAAGATTCCCCTTACCACTCACTTCAAATTCCGCCTGACCTTTTAAACCAATCACCACCTGAGAATAGTGGTGATCGTGGCAATCCATATGCGATGGCAAAGTGATGATCTCAGCAGGACGAGGGCCAGTAAGGCCGAGCGGAGAAAGGTCTAGGTTAGGAAAGGGGAAAGGTTTAGACATGACAGAAAAATACTCGGGTCAACATAGTAAGAATAATACTCTTAAATGCGCATAAGATGAATTTGTAAATGCTCATGAGAGTTATTTGCTCGCGAGAATAAAAAGATCATCATCGCGATCATCATGATCATGCCTCCGGAAAGATGATCAAGAGCGTACAAACTACGGGCATTGTAAAACCAATCGTTCCGGCGAATTTAGGGGCTTCACAAGCAATCACACGAACACGAACACGAACACGAAAAACATTTTACAGGCTTCTACGACATGGTGGGTAATGTATGGGAATGGACAACCGTTCAGAAAGGCCTAGCAAAAGGTGGCGCGTGGAGCTTCTCTCCTGAAGAAGCAAAAGTGTTTAACGAACTGTACGTACCGCCTTCAACGGCAGCGAACTATCTAGGATTCCGAGTAGTACGAGAGCTGTAGGCTCCCAATCACAGGCTCAGAATCCCAAATATTTACTCTAGGTTCTCAATTATCACATTGAGCAGCATTTATAGGGGAATTCCCCCCTTATGCATAAGCACTCCTAGGAGTAGATTCGTCGATAGAGTAGTAAGTCACTCTGGGTATCAAATTGATGCCTCAGTTTAATTTACCTGACCCTCGTAAATTAGACTGAAAATCTTCTACATGTCGACAAGGCATATCTTGTCTTTAGCCAGCCCCTCTTCAGGCTGGCTTTTTTTTTTGCCTGATTATCACCCTTTATGCCCATCGATTCTCCGTGATTGACACAGTTAGTCAGCAGTCCGTTTAACTGTCAGTCCCCCCTTATTTTTCGTACTCTAATTGCCATTGCAGCGCTATAAGAAACTGATATTATTGCAACATCGCAACACACGAGATAAAACCTTGCCAGATCCACTCAACTCCATACATCGTTCTTTATTCGAACAACTTCCAGGCTGCTGGGGCTGCAAAGATACTGACTCGGTCTTCGTGTACGCCAACCTTGCTTACAACCAATTGATTGGCTTAAAACCCAATGAGACTTGTACTGGCTTGACCGACTTCGACATGCCCAGTCAAACCATTGAGTGCGCGCAAGATTTCAGAGCTCAAGACAAACATGTGATGGATACACGCAGTACCCTTAAAATCCTCGATATTCACCCCTATCCAGACGGACGCTGGCACGCCCATATCTTTACCAAAACCCCTTGGCTTGATGATAACGACAATGTCCAAGGCACTATCTTCTATGGGCAAGAGCTCACTGATACTGCGATCTTAGAAGTCGGCCACTGGGTTTGTCAGGCAACAGGAACAAAAGGCAATCAGGCATCGCTTGCGGGGTCAGAGCCGCGTGTGTCTAAACTGCAAAAGCGGCTGACTTCGAGAGAATCAGAGGTGCTGTTCTTACTGCTTTTCGGCAAGAAACCACAGTACATCGCGTCGACGTTAAACATTTCAATCAAAACGGTCGAAGGTCATGTCGCTAGATTGAAACAGAAGTTTGATGCACGCAGTAAAAGCCAATTGATTGAGTATGCGTTGGATTCAGGATTGGGCTCAGTGATCCCAGAAACTCTGCTCAATAAACAGATCTCCGTTGTGCTGCACAGTGATAAATGAGTTGAATGACCAACTCGTCGATGAATCTGGGAATGTACAGATAAAAAAATACCGTTGCTTGATGTTTCTAATCACCAAGTCAGCGGTATTTTTGTATGTTCTATTCGGTGTAGACCACTTAAGATCCATAAGCCTAAGGCGCTAGGCGATCAATATCCCAGCTGTTGTCTTGGCGAGAGAACAAGAAACGGTCGTGCAAGCGGTGTTCACCACCCTGCCAAAACTCAATGCTATCCACACGTACACGGAAGCCACCCCAGAAAGAAGGCACGGGAATCTCGCCTTTAGCAAACTTCTGTTTAAGCTCTAGATACTTACCTTCTAAAATGCCACGAGCTGAGATACGGCTACTCTGCTTACTTGCAATCGCGGCCAATTGGCTCTCTTTTGGACGTGACGAGAAATACTTCATGTTTTCCATTGCTGTCAGCTTTTCAGCGGTGCCAGTAATGTGAACTTGTCGCTCTAGAGGATGCCAAGGGAAGTGCAGGCTTATCTTACTGTTGTGCTCAAGTTGGTGCGCTTTACGGCTACCTAGGTTAGTGTAAAAAACGAAACCGTCTTTATCCACATTCTTCAGCAGAACAATGCGTTGGAATGGCTGACCATTTTCATCAACCGTAGCAACTGTCATGGCAGTAGGGTCCGTCAACTTCGCTTCAATGGCTTGCTCTAACCATAGATTGAATTGCTCAATAGGGTCTGCGGCCAAGTCTTTACGTCTCAATCCACCCTTAGCGTATTCACGACGAATATCTGTCAGTTCCATTTCGTTGCTCCTTTAAATTTTTTTGTGATTTTGCGCTGTAATCCTTTGAAACACAAGTCTAAGCCATGGTTTTGTCTCACAGAAGGTGTTCGGTGTTAACAAGATCTCGGTACTCAATCAATCATATTGATAATCTTTATACAAACCGATTACACGCTGAGATCCAAGTGACCAAGATACTGCCTAACCTAATGACGCCCTTTGTTTTATTCTCATTGTTACTGGGAGCTTCAGGGCTGACCGCAACCCACTTTATGGCAGTACAATTCCAAGAAAAAATCGTCACTCAGCAACTCAATGAAGCGGCGAATAAAGCCAACCTACAAATCGATTCTGAACTGGATAAGTTCAAACAGATCCCGGATTTACTCAGCCATGACCCGCGTCTGCTCTCTTATTTTGACTCATCACCACAAACAAACAAGATTTCCGCTGCGCAGCTCAATCAATTGCTATTTGAATGGTCAAACCAAAGCCAAGCTGACACCATCTATATTCATGACCAGAGTGGTACTGTCGTCGCTTCCAGTAATTACCAAAAGCCTCGCACTTTTGTAGGCGAGAACTTCTCGTTTCGCCCCTACTTTGCCTCCGCCATTCAAGGGAACAATACACAATATGTCGCGCTAGGCGCTCGCTCGAATGTACGCGGTTATTTTTTATCTTCACCACTGTATGTTGAGAATGACATTGTTGGTGTTATCACCGTAAAGGTGAGTTTAGAGAACCTCGAAAACATCCTAACCAGCGACGACTATGAAATCGTGGTACTCGACTCTAACCAAGTAGTCTTTCTATCGAGCCAAGCTCCATGGCTTTACCATTCATTGTTGCCATTAACCCAGCAACAACAAACAGATATCGCACTTCAACGCCAATACGGTCAAAGCGAAATTTCGATCATCGAAGCCTTCCGTTCTTCAAGCTCTCAGTCAGAAGCTAGCAACGCCAATCAATCTAGCAACCTTCAATCCAATGAAATCCGAAAAGAGCTCACCGCCAACCAGTTATTCAAGCTTGGTGCTTTTAATCTTTACCCTGCAACGGTCAGCAACAACCAGTACCAAGTCGTCGCCCTAAAAGAGACCAGAGCTGAACTTATTAAAATCTTTCAGATCGATGTCATCTTCGTAGTGATTTACAGCTTGGTGATGCTCATCGCTTGGTCGTGGCGCCAGACTTATCTCGCGAAAGTGGCGTTGACCCGACTCAACCAAAACCTAGAACAAACCGTAGATAAACGTACCCACTACTTGAAGCAATCCAATCAACAGCTGCAACAAACCCTTTTTCAATACCAAGAGTCGCAATCCAAGTTGAAACAGACAGAGCAAGAGCTGACACAAACCGCAAAATTAGCGGTACTCGGTGAGCTGTCAGCCAGCATTAACCACGAAATCAACCAACCGCTTGCAGCACTGCGAACCTACAGTGAAAACAGCTTAAAGCTACTGGAAATGGAACGAACCGATTTAGTGAAAAGCAATCTTGAGAAAATGATTGGCCTCAACAACACCATTACCGACATCATCGCGCGACTCAAAGTCTTTACTCGCAAGGTCACCAAACAAGAACATCATGTGGCGAACCTGCATCAAGCGGTCAATAACGCCACTAGCATTCTCAGTGCGCTGATGATCAAGCAAGGCATTACGCTAAGGCTAAGCACGGTGCCAGATGACATCAATATTGCGATTCATCCAACCGAACTCGAGCAAGTACTAGTGAACCTGATTCACAACGCGACTCAAGCGCTGCAACAACAAGTTCTTGAACACAAAATCTTGCAGGAGCAACAAAACCTGGAAAGCGTTAACCAACAGGCTAGCCCACAGATAGGCATCGAATGGCAACTGCATCATGACGCTTGTCAGCTGATCATTTGGGATAACGGAATTGGCATGCCGAACGATAAGCTAGAACAGCTGTTCGACCCGTTTTTTACCACCAAACCGGAAGGCTTAGGGCTAGGGCTTTCAATATCGAAACGGATTATTGAAGCGTATCACGGCACGATCAGCGCGAACCGATTAGAGCCTTCAGGCATGGTATTCTCGCTAAGCATCCCGTTATATAACGATAAGGGCTAACACGCCGTTGTTATCGCTGATTAGAAAACGAATCTCACATACTGCTAATCTCACCTACTGCTAAGGAATCGGCTTTTGCACTCTATGCCTAAACTCTATTTTGTCGACGATGAACCCGCCATTCGAGACTCCGTAGAACAAGCCATGCTCATTGAAGGCATCGATATCGTCTGCTTTCCCAATGCTATTGAGGCATTAAAGAAAATAGATACCACGCAAGCCGGAATTGTCATCACCGATATTCACATGCCAGTGATGGATGGCATTCAATTAACGCAAAAATTACTGAGCCAAAATCCTCATTTTCAGGTCATCGTACTTACCGGACATGGTGACGTGCAAACCGCAGTATCCGCAATGAAAGCCGGCGCTTACGATTTTCTGGAAAAGCCATTTGTGGTCGATGCCCTACTCACTGCCGTTAAAAAAGCCGCAGATAAACTCGCACTGGTTGAAGAGAACAACCTATTGCGCAAAGAGTTGGCAATGCAAAATCAGGTTGGCCCAAAACTGATTGGTCAATCTCCATCAATGCAGGCATTGCGCCGAGAATTGATCACCCTAGATACCAAAACTAACCCACTTCTATTGTTTGTTGGTGATTTAGGGACGGGGAAAAGGGTCACTGCACAATACACCCATGATTTACACAGTCATCAAACCGCGGAGCTTTGCCCTGTCGCGGCGTTTAATTTGCCACGCAGTGACGAAGCGACATTCCATCAGTTTGTTTTGCAACTGTTCTTAAAGCATCAAGGTGGAACACTCTATATCCATGAAACAGAAGCGTTAACTTCGCAGCAATGGCTATGGTTAGCCGCTCTAAAACCCACTCTACTTCATGAAAACTCATGCAAGACCAATGCAACTTGTATCATTATCGCAACTACAGTAGTTCCGACTACAATTACAGGTGAACTGCGCCGATTTAATTTACTACCCTTGGCGCAAAGAACGGAAGATATTGGCTCTTTATTCAAACACTTTGCTCGTGGTGCGGCCAGTCGCTATCAGCTGCCACCCCCCGTCATTACAGAAAAAGAGATTCAGCGACTCATTGCAACGCATTGGACGGAGAACATTCGTCAGCTTCGCCAACATGCCGAACTCAGAGTGCTGACTCAAATTAAGCAGCCGTCGCTCGACAGCGATACTGATGAGCAAAATGAACTCGATATGAGCATTGAAGAGCAACAACAGTCGTTAAACCAACGCACCGATAGCTTTGAACAAATTATCTTGATTGAGGCACTACATCGCCATCAAGGTCGTTTAAAAGAGGTACAACAAGAGCTGCAGGTATCGAGAAAAACACTGTATGACAAACTAAGAAAGCACCAACTCGATAAAACGGATTTCAAGAACCGATAGGTCTTAAAAAATATATAAATTCAAAGATTTAAAGGAACAAAATCTTAACATTTATCAGAAGTAAGAATACACTCAATAAGCTTGCACTTTTATTTAGCGAACAAGGACTGTTATGAGTCAGAAAAATTTCAGCAAATTGAACGAGACCGAGCTTGAGTATGTCGATGATAAAACAGCGGCACTGCTCCTCAATACGCCCACCAGTGCGCGTATTATGTTGTGGGTGATCGTTCTGTTTTTTATTGCTGCTATTGGGTGGTCTGCATGGGCAGAGATCGACAAAGTTACCGTTGGCCAAGGCAAAGTGATCCCCTCCTCTCAGATCCAAGTGGTACAAAACCTTGAAGGTGGCTTGGTTAAAGAAATCTTAGTTAAAGAAGGCCAACGCGTTCAAAAAGGTCAACAACTGCTGTTAATCGATGACACACGATTCCGTTCTGACTTCCGCGAACGTGAACAACAAGTCGCGAACTTGACCGCCAACGTGTTAATGCTTTCCGCTTCCCTGACCAGTGTTGTCATCAATGAAGAATTCTCTGAAAAAGAATGGAAGAAAAGTGTCACTCTCGATTATGGCAAGCTTGCGTTCCCACCTAAATTCTATGAACTTCAACCTCAACTGGTTAATCGTCAAAAAGCAGAATACCGTCAAGATCTCAATAATCTGAGAAACCAGCTTTCCGTTTTTGATCAACAAGTTGAACAGAAACAGCAAGACCTAGTTGAGATTAAAGCGCGTGTTCGAAACCTAAAACAGAGCTACCAGTTTGCTCGCCAAGAACTGGATATCACCAAACCTCTCGCCGATGAAGGGGTGGTACCACGAATTGAATTACTTAAACTGCAAAGACAAGTGAACGACACTCGCCGAGAAATGACTTCGAGCGAGCTAAAAATTCCTCTTTTACGCTCAGCAATCAAAGAATCCATGCTCAGCCGTATTGACGCCGCACTGAACTTCCGCTCCGAACAACAAGAAAAACTCAATCAAGCCCAAGACAAGCTCTCTGCAATGACCGAATCTGCCGTTGGCCTAGAAGACAGAGTAAACCGTACCGTGGTGGTTTCTCCTGTAACAGGCACCGTTAAAACATTGGGTATTAATACTGTCGGCGGGGTTATCCAACCGGGTATGGACATCGTTGAGATTGTACCAACAGAAGACTCTCTATTGGTTGAAGCGAAAATCGCCCCGCAAGATATCGCGTTCCTACGCCCAGAATTGACTGCCATCGTTAAATTCAGTGCTTATGACTTCACTAAGTACGGTGGTCTAGAAGGCGTGTTAGAGCACATCAGTGCCGATACCACTCAAGATGAAGAAGGCAATAGCTTCTATATCGTGCGCGTGCGCACCGAAAAACACAATTTTGGACAGAACGAAGAGTTGCCAATCATTCCAGGTATGACCGCCTCTGTCGATATCATCACGGGTAAAAGAACCGTGCTTGAGTACATGTTGAAGCCACTATTAAGCGCTCAAAACAATGCACTAAAAGAGTAAGGACGTTTGATGTTTGATAACGCCTTTCAATACACAGCAAATAGACAAGAGCAGAGGCTATGAAGTCTCGGATTTCGCTATTGCTGCTGGTCCTCACCTCTTTCACCTCTGTGGCGCTCAACAAGAGCGACCAACGGTGGATAGATGCAGTGACCAAAACCTACGGCGATAGAGCCGGAAAGCGAGTGGCAACATGGCGCTCAAATATGACGTCATACGACGGATTAAGTGAAAAAGAGAAGCTCAGGTCGGTGAACCAGTTCTTCAACCAGATGTACTTTGTCGATGACAACATACTGTGGGGAAAGAATGACTACTGGGCAACACCACTGGAATTTTTAGGCAGCAACGCCGGTGATTGTGAAGACTTCACAATCGCAAAATACTTCTCTTTGCTTGAACTGGGCGTCCCAGATAAGAAATTACGATTAGTGTACGTAAAAGCACTGGAACTAAACCAGTTCCACATGGTGTTAGCTTACTACTCAACACCGAGTGCAGAGCCATTAATTTTGGACAACTTAAACCCTGAAATTAAACGCGGTTCCAAACGCCCAGATCTAAGACCAATTTACAGTTTTAACGGTAAAAACCTTTGGTTGATCAAGTCGGCAGCAGGCAGCGGCAAATTGGCAGGGAAATCTTCAAGATTGAGCTTATGGAACGACTTACGTTCACGTGAGCGCTCTCTAAAATTAAACAAACCCATTATCAATTACGATGAGTAGGTACAATGACTTTATATAAACAGCTTGTGGTCGGGATGGTTGCAGTGTTCATACTGCTGATGACGTCAGTTTTTATGATCGAATTCAATACCACCCGTGGATACTTAGAGGAGCAGCAACGCTCTGAGGTAAGTAATACCATTAATACTGTTGGACTGGCTCTCGCCCCTTACCTAGAAGAAAAGGACAAGGTGGCAGTAGAGTCTGTTATCAACGCCCTGTTTGATGGCAGTTCTTACTCAGTCGTTCGATTGATATTTCTCGACAGCGGTGAAGACATTCTCCGCTCATACCCTGTAAAGCCAACCGGCGTTCCAGAGTGGTTTACCAACCTAAACCTGTTCGAGCCTGTTCATGACCGCCGCGTGATCACCAGTGGCTGGATGCAACTGGCAGAAGTAGAGATCGTAAGTCATCCAGGCCCTGCCTACGATCAACTTTGGCAAGCATTCATCCGCTTATTAAGCATCTTTGGCACGATCTTCTTGCTCGGTTTAGTGTCTATCTCTTGGATCCTTAAACGCGCTTTACGCCCGCTCTCGTTGATCATTACTAAGATGGATCAGATCGCCAAGAACCAGTTTGGCGAACCTCTAGCTCGTCCAAAGACAAAAGATCTAACCTTGGTTGTCGACGGTATCAACCACATGTCGACTCAAGTTGAACTGGCATTTAAAAACCAAGCGAAAGAAGCTCAAAAGCTGCGTGAAAGAGCATATATCGACCCTGTATCTCAGCTAGGTAACCGTGCTTACTACATGTCTCAGTTAACTCAATGGTTAGAGGAGTCGAGCTTAGGTGGTTTAGCGGTACTTAAAGCGGAGTTTATCAGTGAAGAGTACGATGAAAAGGGCTATCAAGAAGGTGATGCCTTGGTTCATCAACTGGCTGAACAGCTGCAAGCTTCAATTTCATCTCCAGATATCACCATCGCTCGTATTTCTAGTGACGAGTTCGGTTTCATCATGCCAAACATTGATGAGAGCGAACTGAAACTTGTCGCGAGCAGCATCGTAAACTGTATCCAGAGCCTAGGTTCAGACCCAACAGGCACTGCGAATCCACATATTGCTCTTGGTGTGACCTACAGCAACAGGCGTAAAACCAGTACTGAAATCATGTCGCTGGTGGATAACGCACTCTCAAGTGCCAAGGCGAATCGAGAGCTGTCTTACGGCTACGTAACCGCAGACGATCACGGTGCTGTGATGGGCAAACAACAATGGCGCATGTTGGTCGAAGAAGCGATCATCAACGACCTCATTACCTTCCGTCTGCAGGCTGCAAACAATGCCTTTGGTAAAACGTATCACCAAGAAGTATTCTCTGCGATTGAAAAAGATGGCGTGCGTTACGGTGCCAACCAGTACTTATACGCGCTAGAACAGCTTGAAATGAGCCACATTCTCGACCAATACGTTATCGAGAAGATGATTGAAAAGCTCAATGCAAAAGAAGTAACCAGCCCTGTCGCTATTAATATTTCACCAAGCAGTATTTCTCAACCAAGCTTCATCCGTTGGATCGGTAAGACGCTTGAACAGAATGCTTCAATCGCTCACCTGTTGCACTTTGAGATTCCAGAAAACTGCTTCATCAACGTTCCGCACTACACGGCACTTTTGTGTAATACCATTCGCAACGCTGAAGCTGTGTTTGGTGTCGATAACTACGGACGTAACTTCCAATCACTGGATTACATCAACGAATACCGTCCAAGCTATGTGAAGCTAGATTACCTGTTCACACATAACCTTGATGACGAAAAACAGAAGTTTACCTTAACGTCGATCTCTAGAACCGCTCACAACCTAGGCGTCACCACCATCGCGTCTCGAATAGAAACTCAGACTCAGCTAGATATTCTGTCTGATAACTACGTAGAAGTGTTCCAAGGCTTCATTGTTGATAAATAGTTGTAAGGGTTATATCACATGCAAGATCCACTATTGAACTCACTGATCTACGTTAGCCGGTATTACGGGTTAGCTAACTCGCCCGAAGCGTTGATCAATGGGCTACCACTATCCGATGGAAAGCTAACCCCTTTCCTATTCCCACGCTCTGCTGAACGAGCAGGATTAGTGGCAAAAGAAAACCGTTCCGACTTAGAAAAGATTCCTCACCTGATACTGCCTGCGGTCTTACTACTTAAACAAGGTGAGGCGTGCGTTCTCAACAGTATCGATTTAGAGAAGCAAGAAGCGGAAATCATTACTGCGGAAAGCGGAATGGTGCCAATCATCATTCCTGTCGAAGAGCTGAAAGAACAATTCATCGGCCGCTACTTCTTGGTAAAGAAACAGTTCCGTTATGATGAACGTTCACCAGAAGTTCTAAAAACACGTAAAGGGCATTGGTTTTGGAGCACGATTTGGGAATCTAAAAACATCTACCGAGATGTGTTGATTGCCTCCATTCTTATCAACATCTTCGCGATTGCCGCGCCGATGTTTACACGCTTGGTGTACGACAAGGTAGTTCCCAACCTCGCCTTTGAAACCTTGTGGGTGCTGGCAAGTGGTATCTTTGTCGTGTTCCTATTCGATTTGCTGCTCAAATTGATGCGCAGCTACTTCATTGACGTTGCCGGTAAGAAATCCGATATTCTCATTTCCTCCAAACTGTTCAGTAAAGTACTGGGGATTCGTATGGAAGCGAAGCCTGCTTCTGTCGGTGCTTTCGCTAAAAACTTGCAAGAGTTCGAATCCATTCGTGAATTCTTTACCTCTGCAACCATTGGCTCGTTAATCGACCTCCCCTTCGCACTGATGTTCTTAGCGCTAATTTGGTTAATGGCTGGAAACCTTGTGTTTGTTCCCGTTGCTGGCGTGGTCATTTTGATCGTCTATGCATTGCTAATCCAAGGTCCACTGCGCCGTACCATTGAGGAAGGCTCTCGTCTTGCCTCGCAGAAGTACGCGAACTTAATCGAGAGTTTGGCAGGGTTAGAGACGGTTAAGCTGTTCAGTGCGCAAAGCCAATTCCAATTCCGTTGGGAAGAAGCCGTTGCTCACATGGCGAATTGGAATATCAAAAGTCGACGCATCACTGACAGCATCCAAAACACCGCCGGCTTTGTTCAGCAAAGTACTAACGTTGGTATGATCATCTTTGGCGTGTATCTAATTGCAGAAGGTGAACTTACGATGGGTGGCTTGATCGCTGCAACCATGTTGAGCGGCCGAGCGATTGGCCCGCTTGTTCAACTGTCTTTGCTTTCGACTCGTTACAACCAAGCGAAGTCATCAATGACTCTGATTGAGCAAGTCATGTCGATGCCAGATGAACAAGAAGAAGGTAAGCGCTACATTCACCGTCCGATTATTCAGGGCCATATCGCGCTAGATAAAGTGACGTTCCACTACCCAGATTCACCAGTGGCTTCAATTAGAGACTTAACCCTCAATATTAGTCCTGGTGAGAAAGTAGCAATCATTGGTCGTATTGGTTCAGGTAAAACCACACTAGAACGTCTGATTATGGGCCTGTACAAGCCCACAGAAGGCCATGTACGTATTGATGAAACGGATATGGAGCAACTGCATCATGTCGACGTACGACGCAATATAGGTTGTGTTCCGCAAGACAGTAACCTGTTCTACGGTTCAGTAAGAGACAACATTACTTTAGGTCGTCCTTTGGTGGATGACCGTGACGTGATGGATGCAGCAAACCGTGCAGGGGTAACCGCGTTTACTCAACAAGATCCTGCAGGTTTGGAACGCCAAGTGGGTGAAGGTGGTGCTTTGCTGTCTGGTGGTCAACGTCAGTCAATTGCCATTGCAAGAGCCTTCCTAGGACGCCCCCCAGTATTGTTAATGGATGAGCCGACCAGTGCTATGGATAACCGTTCAGAGATGCACATCAAGCACCAGCTTAACCAATTGCTACCAAGCGAGACGTTGATTCTGATTACACACAAAACGTCGATGTTGGACATTGTCGATCGAGTGATCGTAATGGAGAAAGGCTGCATCATTGCAGATGGTCCTAAAGCACAGGTTCTTTCAGACCTTAAACAAGGCCGAGTGAGAGCCGTTAGTTAGAGCGCTCAAATCACCTAAATAAATCATTATCAGTAGAAACCCAAAGGGGAGCATCAGCTCCCCTTTTTCGATTTGTCAGTATCGTAACCTTAACCATACATCACTTATGTTCAACACAAAGCCTACAAAGCAATATCCTCTTGCTCCATCTTAAACGAACATTGGATCTCGTATTGGTTGAATGAGAAAACACTTCCGCCGTGGGTCCGCTTGGTTGTGACTGTCTCATCACCAAATTGAATCGTCACTCGGGTATACACTTTTTCGTGTACCTCTACAGTGCATTCAGCAAGGTTGGTTGCAAACTCCGCTTCGAGTGTATCTAGCTGCGACTTTGTGTTTTCTATTGCGAGGTTATTCTTCTCACGTTGCTGCTCTATTTCTAGGGCTTGCTCTTCGCTTCTCTCTGCTTTCGGGCGCTTCTTAAATTCTAACTCTTGGCGAATCACACCCATGGTTTGCTCTTGAGTGTGTTTATAAGTTCCCTTCAGCTCGGCTATCTTTTGGCGGTAACCATCGTAGCGCGCAAAACCATGTACCTTAGTTGCGGTGTCTCCCTCAACACCTAAGAAGACACATTCTACTTTTCCGCCAACTTTGGCTTCACCACCGCTTAGCGTGCCGTGTTTTTTCAAACTGTCCATCACGATAAGGTTGTTACCACAGCGAATGTCATTACTCATACTGTGTACACCAAGTCGAAGGTCGTTGGCCGTTTGTAGCTCAGCATTCTGTGCGTAGCTTGCTGTGATAGAGCCTTTACTGAATACCTTACAACTTTTTGGCTCACCCTCTTTGGTCGTGTGGCCGATAATGCCTTTGGCGACTTTGATATCCCCCTGAGCTTGCACTTCGGCCGATTCGATAAAGCCACCAACCGTAACACTTCCGGTCGCCTTGACGATCATCCCCGGCTCGATGTTGCCAGAGACAAAGACATTACCTTTAAATTTAACGTGCCCAGTTGAGACATCGACGTTGCTGACACATAAGGCGTCATCCACTTCGATGGTTCGGTCTTTAATGATGGGCAATCCAGGGTGTGAGGCGAGTAGTAAATTGGGATCTTCAGGGGAGATGTAAGTGCCCTTTCCAGGCTTGATTAAACTGTCTTGTCCAGGAAGCGGTGGGATAATTCGGCCTTGAACGGTAAAGCCAGCGATACCTTTGGTAGCGGGGGTACGTTTCATTAAGTGATCATTTTGACCAACGGTAATGGTTTGTCCCAAGTCTCGCATATCAATCTTGCCTTCGTCTTTGCTGCGAGGCTTCAAGACTTGGCGAGTAATGTCTTCAACCAAAGCGGCAAACTTAGCGTCTTTACCTTTTACTGGTTGTGTCCCTTTAGCTACGGGCTGAGTAAACTTTTCCCCGGGCTTAAGTTTGCTACTCATCATCAGAACCTTTCTGAGCGCTAACTTATTTATTCCTTTTGTTATTTGAGCTTGAGATAAACACTGAATGATGTCGCTGCCACGCAGCGGGTGTCCATTGTAGGGACCAGTGACCACGAGACTCGCCAACATCTCATCATCAGACAGTTCGACCGCAACAGTGGCATTTCGAACTTCAGCAATCAAGATTCCTTCATAAGCTTCACCCTTACCTTCTTTAGCAAGAGTAACGAAACGCAACACCTCTTCTTCGAAAAGAAAATAGTTTGATGCATTCAAAGCTTCCAAGGTTGGTGGCAGCGTCTTGTTATCAAAGCTTGCGTCAACCACAGTCCCGGTTGGCAGACATGCCATTACTTGTTGCTTGTCTTCCGACAATGTAACGATGTTATCCCACATTCGAATTGAGTATCCCTAATGACTCAGTTGTTATTCAGTCTATATAATTCATTCTGCGCTGAGTATCACATTATTAGAATAATCAGCGTCACATCACTTACTTTCGATTCTGCAAACATGACTCATAAATAAGACTTACACATTTTATGATCTGCTTCGCCTTTACAAATACATAGGAAAATTTTTCAGAATATTTCGTGCGATTGAATGTTGATTCGATGTAGGGCTAGATAGTAAAGGCGAATAGCTTTAGAAGATTAAAGGCTGTAGTGGAGAGATGAAACAGAAGTGATGTAACAGATAATCAGGGTAAAAACGGATTTGAATATGGAGCTTCAGTTTACAGTGTAAATCCAAGATTCTAATTTACACTGTAAATCTAATTTGTTGCGGTCAGTCTATTTAAATGATGGCTAGCCTATTTACACTGTAAATTTGCTAACAGAGCATCGACATCTTTACGAAACTGAATCTCTGCTTGTTTTCGACCAACAAGATTAAACTGTTCGACACAAGTCCCCCACTCTTTCTGCTGAACAACCTTTGCGATGAGTAAGTCAGAAATACCTATGTTTCGATCGTTGCTGAGTAGAATCAAGTTCAGTACGCTGAAGCTGATCGCATCATAACTGTTGCCACCATTCACGTGATTTCTAACTAACTGAGTTTCAAACTCGCTAACAGTGTGAACACTCTTTGGCAGCAGCGCTCGTACCATATCGGTTTCAAGTGAAACCAAAGAACCTGAAACAAGAAAACAGTAGCTACGCTCGAAGTGATTTTGAACTTGGCTTATCCAGCCTTGAGAGTTTGAGTTAAGCGCCTTAACCATCAGAACCGAGTGACAGCCACTGGCCTGATCTCGCTGGTGGCCGATGTGCACAGCTTCAAATTCACTACCACGCCAAAAAGAAATCAATTCGCTGGTCGCGCCAAAGCTTGTCGCCAGATAATCTGCTTGGCTGGTTTGCTGTGATAACTGAGCCAACATCCAACGGCCAATACCCAAACCTTGATGACGTGCTGAAACAGCAATGCGCATAACTCGAAGGCACCGACTGGTCGCCGCCTGAGTACAGCCAAATTGGTTTGCCAGTAATACTGGAGCAAGGTGACCTTGAGGCCTGCGTTTTCCAAGTTGAATTTGAGTAATCAACTCGCTGTCCAAACCACCCTCTTCCGTCACTAACATACAACCTAAACATTTATCTTGCTGCCAAGCGGCGTATAAACGGATTGCTGGATTGTTGAGAAACTGCATTAAGTCATTAGGCGAGGTCTGATAGTGCGCATCCACAAGAAGAGAAAAACATTGTTGTAGCTGCTCAGGATTAGCCAAGCATTCTGCTTTTGATAACTCGACTAAGTTTAATTTTTTGATTGCGTCAGCAGAAAAGCCATCGAGTTCATCAACCGCCGATTCAGTGACTGATGCGTCATTACCAAGTAGAAAGCAATCAAACAACCAATCCTCTAGCGGATCTTTGTTATTCCAACGAATCGGTTGTTCGAGCTTAAAGCCTTTCCACCCCGGACGATGCTCAGAAAGCCAAGACTCAAACTTAATACCGAACCCTCGCCCACTGCCTTCGTAACCATGTACCGTGGTTGAAAAGACCATACGGTGATAGATGTCGACCATAGATTTAAGCATTGGGATTGGAATGGCAGCGGCTTCATCAACCAACAACAGATCGCAATCAGGCTTAGATTTAAGTAATTCATCTGGCGCGACAAATCTTAAACTTCCACCTTGATAAACAATGTGAGTCGCGTTAATTACTTCACACGTATCGAGTCGCTGTAACGCATGAGAAAATACGGGCTCAATCGCTTTCAAAGACGGAGCGGTAACAATAATATTTAAGCCCTGTCGCTCTGCCAAAAGCTGAGCAGCTGCAATACCCAATGTCGAACTTTTACCACGCCCTCTATCCGCAGTGAGAATCAAAGGACGTTTACGGTGTCCAGACACCACTTTTTTGACTAATTCAACAGCCGTGTTTTGCTGTTCAAATTTATCCAATCCGTTTTGGGCGCTTTGCATCTGAGGAAGAACGTGAGTTGCTTGAACTACATCGCAGGCTTCATTGTGTTGTGAAACAGACATCAGTTTATCGAAATGACGTTTTAACCAACGTTGACCAAAGCTTTCACTATCTTCAGAGGCATTAACTTTTGGCGGCAACACCAACAACAGCCCACCACCAACTAACGAACCCAACGCGGCACTAAAACCATTCGCATCGAACTGCTCTCTAAAATCACAAACAAGAACCTGACACTCACGACCAAGCAGTTGTTGGCCTTTTTTTACTGGAGCATGAATCACACCTTCAAATGGCGTACCGCCAATCTGGAAGATGCTCGGACTGTGTGAGTCTTGAAGGAAAGTAAAAACAGCTGAGTTTTGCCAATCAAATTCGCCATCAAAGACCACGCCGTAACGGTGATCGTTATGCTGAGCAATATTAGAAAGTGTATGTAGAAAAGTGTTGGTTGGGTTTGTCATAGTTAGCGTCCAGATTCATCTAAACACAGTTTATCACAGCCAAATAAAAAGCCGCATAAAGCGGCTTTAGAGGAGTAATGAAAAGTCGTCGACTTAGTCGAGCTTCGATTGTACGAAGGCGAGGATTTCTTCCATTGTTGCGTCATCAACTTTCTTAAGGTTCAACGCCAAGTTTGAACCCTTGCGGCTGTATGATACGCGGCCCTTAATAAGCTCAACTTTTGGAGAAGCTTTCTTCGCTGGCGCTGGCGCCAATTCAAGAATCCAACCTTCCAATGTTTCGGTCACGTCTTTGGTTAGACGAGTTACGCCTTGAGCTTCGCTACGCTGCCATACGAAACCTTCAGAAGCATCACACTTAGTAAGCAGTGTTTGCTGCTGTTCACTCGTCAATCCACCAAACTGCTTGTGTAGTTTAACAATTGTTGGACGACCAAGGTCGCTCACATTTGGGTAAGCTTGTAGCAATTCAAGTGGTAAAGCGGCTGCTTTCAATGCACCACTCACCAAAGCTTCACTGCACTGGAACATTTTCGCCAGTGCTTTCTGGTCTTCAGCTTCGCCTTTATCTAGCTTCGCTTGCATCTCTTTGCCCTTCTCATAAAGAGAAAGCGGTTTATGAGCGTTAGCTACGTCTGATAGGAATTTAGCGTGTTCGCCGTTAATGTTTTCAGCAACATAGATTAGGAACTCTTTGTCAGCCAAAATACATGACATACGACGACGGCTACCATCAAGAACTTCAATCTTACCGTCTTTGTTCTTACGACCAACTGCTGGGTATTGCTGACCACGTTCTTTCAATGTTGTAAGAACATCAGAAAGCGCATGCTCGTTTAAGAAAGATTGCTCACGAGCATTCTCTTCAAAAACAACCGTTCGAGTTGCCACTTCAGCCGCAGGAATTCGAACCAATTCAAATGAAACCAAATCTTCGCCAGCAACAGAAAGCTCAATCAGTTGAGCCTGTTCTTTTGCCGCTGTTTGCGCTTCTTGTGGTGTTGCTACGCGACGTTTGTTTGCTTTACCAAATAGCTTTGCATTTAAGTCAGATGTTTTAATTGCCATTGTTGTTATCCCTGATTAAGTGAAGGCCAGTTGCTATGTAATACGCGCTCTAATTCTAGAGCACTTTTTTGTACTGCGTCTTGAGCAACAGCTAGAGTTTTCTTACCGCCTTCAAAGTCGCTCACCGTTAGATCGAAAACCGTGCTGTAAGTGTCAGCACAGGTTTCAAAAGCACGGCTTCTTGGAATGGTTGCCATCATTACTTGGTCATTCAACAGGTAGTTCATTTCAGTCAGAACTGACACCTGTTTCTTGTTGTCGTCTTCAAACATGGTTGGCATTAGACGAACAAACTCGAGACCTTTCCAATCATCCGGGAACATTTCGTAAACCGTTGGTAAGTGCTGGAAGAAGTTAACCGTTGAAGCCCAATCCAAACGCTTAGCTGCACATGGAATCAGAAGTGCGTTCGACGCGTACATTGCATTCCATACTAGAGGGTCAACGTGCGGGCCGGTATCAATCATAATCACATCGAAATCATCGGCGATTTTGTCGATAAGCTTCTCTTTTAACAGACGAACAATATCAAGTGACTGATCTTGTGAAAGGCTTTGCCACGCTTCAGCGTTAAACATCGCATCTTCTGGGAAAGCAGAAATTGTCTTCAGGTTTGGATACTGAGTTGGCAATAGTACGTTCTTACGAAGAAACTCTAGATCGACATCTTGGCCTTCAGGCACGTTGTCCAACATGATATCGACGGCAGAATAGATGCTGTCGTGCTCTGCCCCACTAATTTGTGGATTTAGGAACAGACGCAAAGAGCCCTGTGGGTCCAAGTCAATCAGACAGATACGGTAGCGCTTATCCAAATTCAGAGACAAACAAGCGGCTAAGTGAACTGCTGTCATTGATTTACCCGTACCACCCTTCTGGTTTTGTACGTTGATAATCCATGGCTTATTGTCAGCGTGCTGCTTACGTTCGTGGAACTTCGGCACTTCTGCCGCGTCCATCAACATGTGAGCTTCTGTCAATGAAATCGAGTAATGATTAGCGTTGTTCTTTGTGAACTGATGGCCATCAGCTTCAAGTTTAGTGATCGCTTCATCGAGCTTACGACGCGTTAAACCAGAACGAGTCTCCATCATAGCTTTAGACATTGGAGGGAAATGTTCATCACTTCGCTCTTCCAAAATAATCTCAATTCGGTCAGCCTGAACTTGTTGAGTTTGTTCGGCTAGCTGATAGAGCTTATCAATCGTTTGTTCTCTTTTCATTGCCAGTTTCCGTAATGATTAACTAAGTACAAATTGTACAGCGATTAACAACAAACACAACAAAAACATGAACATACATTTATGAGTAAAATCACATAAAATAGACCGCGTTTTTACAATTTGATGAAACATCGCCTTAGACAAACACAAAAATGACTGTTTCTATCATGTATAACCATGCTATTTCTAGTCTACATTTTAAATGTTACAGCATCACTTATTTACAATGTAAATGGAATTTCAACGAAAAACCTTCGGAACGATTGAAATACAACCGTAGATTACGGTTGGTGTGATTTGCATTCGAATTTGTAGATTTTCAATCCAATAAAAATTAAAAAACACTCAATGACCAAAAAATTCAAAACAGAAGAGAAGATGGGGTGTCAAAAAACAACAGAGGATTGGAACCTAACCGGAAGAATGATCATGGAGCACATCCAGTGTAAGATAATTGATAACGCCAAATTATGAAGCATGATCAAGGCGTAAACTGAGCAATATTGATCCGAGCAACTGCACATTGAAAATGATCAACCTCCGGAAAAATGATCAAGTAAACATAGTTCCGGAAGCATGTAATTTATGAACTAAGTTACGGACAAATGCTTTTGGAATGGGGATTCAACGCCTATAAGGGCTCAATGATTGAAAATTCAATCGACACAGACCAAGAATACACAAACATGACAATTTCATGATCATGCTTCCTAGTTAAGACCCACCCGCTCTAAATACATCAAAGCAATCCATTTCCAGCGGATAGAGACTAAATTTTGCACTCAATAGGGTAGGAACGATAAAAAAGTATGCTCTCTTGATCATTGTTCCGATAGATTGGCCACCACAAGTGTCCACTTAGACAAGTCAAAAGCGACTTAGAAACCGATGTTGAATTCCGATCTGTGGATAAGCTGTATAAGTATAATGATCATGCTTTCGAACCAATAATGATCATGCTTACAATGACTTAATGATCATCGTTCTGATGTTCTGTGATCATGCTTTCTTAAGTTTAATGATCATAGTTTCGGAACCTTTATGATCATGCTTTCCAAGGCGATTTATTTTAATGCTTTAAATTCAGCTGCTTATAAGCAAAGTTACGTCCAGATCATTAGATCACTTAATCATTTAAGATCATATTAATCAAAAAGATCAGTTATTTAAAAGCCAATAAATTCTCTTTATTTATGATCATTCTTTCTTTATCATTCAGGAACTATAGTGAAATTACGGTTAGTGTGATACGGATCAAAAATGAAACCAGAAGAGAAATTGTTAATTAAGGCACGAAGCCACAAAGATGGTCATTTATTTGAGGTATCTGAAACAGCCGTTGAATGGATAGAACAATATCAACACTTCAAAGGTGTCACCAAAAGCATAGTTGAGCTTCTTAACCTAATTTCACTTCGTGGGTTTAGCAGTAAAGACGGGTACGTTTCCACCACTGAGATTATTGAATCAACCGATGGTCAAGTCACTCGCGCAGCCTTACAGCAAAGGCTGAGAGCTGCAGTTAATATCGGATTGTTCAAACAAATCCCCGTTCGCTTTGAAGAAGGCCTTGCTGGTAAAACCATGTTGCATCGCTTTGTGAACCCAAACCAATTGATATCGGTGCTGGGTGCCACCAGCTTAGTGACAGAAAGCGTGAAGCAAAATGAAAAGCAAAAGCGCTCTAAAGCCCTAGCTCAAACCAAAGTAAACAAGCGCTTACTGAATGAACATGGGTTGAATACCCCACCAACGATGAAAGATGAAGCGGATCAATTCATTGTTTCGCCAACCAATTGGGCGGGGATTATTGATCAAGCGTTAGCGCCACCTAGAACTCGTAAGAGCTACCAGAAATCCATGGTTTCGATCTCTGGCACTCGAGCTGTGATCGAGACAAGATCTTCTAAAAATATCATGACCGTTGACGATCTGATGACGTTATTCGCGTTATTCACGCTCACCGTTCAATATCATGATCACCACCAAGATGATTACCATCTAGACGCGAAACACACGCCGAACAAAACACCACTCTACATCACTGATATTTTGTCTTTACGTGGCAAGAAAGACAGCGGCCCTGCTCGTGATTCGATCCGCGATAGTATTGATCGTATCGAATTCACGGATTTCCAACTGCACGAGCTTACAGGCCGTTGGCTTAGTGAGAACATGCCAGAAGGCTTTAAGAGTGATCGTTTCCGATTCTTAGCTAGAACCATTACCGCATCGGAAGAAGCGCCTACAGAAGGCTCTGACGGCGAAATTCGCATTAAACCGAACCTATACATCCTGGTTTGGGAGCCTTCGTTCTACGAAGAGCTGCTGACGCGTGACTATTTCTTCCTATTTCCGCCAGAAATCCTGAAGCAACATACCTTGGTCTTCCAAATGTATTCGTACTTTAGAAGCCGCATGGCACGTCGCCATTCAGATAGCATGTTGCTCAGTGAGCTCAACCAGAAATTGGCGCGTAACATCGATTGGCGTCGTTTCTCGATGGATCTGATCCGCGAGCTCAGAAAATTGGGTGAAGTCGGGGATCAAGAAGATACCTTCCTGGTTAATCTATGGGGTTATCACTTGACGATCACCGCGTTGATCGAAAAAGGGAAAACGACCGATTATCAGGTAGATATCAAATGTAATGTGGAAGAAGTATTACGTTACTCAAGAGCGCGTACCACTAACGCAGGTAAGCGTAATATGGCACCAACGCTACCGAACCCACTTCGTAACGAAATGGTGTCTAAGCAGAAACTGGAAGAGCTGTCTGAGATTATCGATGGTGAGTTTGAACCCATTCAGCGTAAAGCACCGTCGCCAAGAGGCAAATTGGGACGTCGAGTTAAGCAGCGTAAACACTCTGTTGAGATCAACGCTGACGAGATCATGATTACTCTCTCTAAATATACCTCTGCAGAGGCTCTAGAACGCAGCATAACGGCTTTATCTGCTATGACAGGGCACTCACATGCCTCAATCAAAGAAGAGTGCTCAGAGCTCATTGAGAAGCTTGATTGGTTGAGAGTAGGGGAGGACGTTATCCCATACGAAACACTGAGTCGCTTGATTGAGCTATATAACGACCGAGATAGCACCAGCAATCGACATCTGTCCATTGAACGTTTGATCTCTGGTTTAGCGGTGCGTCGTAAAGTGTGTAAACAAGTTCATGAAGGTCATTTAGACGAAAACGTGTTCCTTGCGCTCGATGAAATGGCGATTGGCCACTAGTCATTATCCTATCGCGATAAGCCTGTTTTACCGTCGCTGAATGGATAGTTTTGAACACATTAGGTGCTGATTAAAATCGCACCTAACGCTGACAAAGTGATGACAAAGTAGCGCATCTAGTTGATTATTATTTATCCCGAATAGACAACCTTTGTCCTTTCTTGTGATTAATAGATTGGCTCATATTTTGTTACATCATACTGAATAGATTTTTGCGAGTTCTCAAGGGACTCGCTTTTTTTTGCCTAAAATTCAGTCAATCATTAAAATTCAATAGTTTACAGAGTTAAACGCCGAAGCATGATCAAGGCTCGATCATGCTTTCTACGGATCTAGCTCTGGTGAGATTCTGATTTGATGCTTGATCGAGAAGGGCTTGATCAGTGGAGATGGCGTTGAATAATTCCTTGATCATCGTTTCGGGGATGGGTTGCCATAAAGCGTACATGCGACTCGATCAATTTTTCAGACTCTGCTTTCCAACGTGGTTCTTGCTGTTGGTTCGTAAACTCCAAAGCCAATACACACAAGTGTTGTAGCCGCTGTGTACACCACTCTTGCAATCCTGCTTCTGATTTTGGGTCACATGACACCGCTTGCAGCTTACTGTAGGCAAACATTAGGTATTGGTAGGCTTTATCTTGATGGCTTGAGCTGCTGGCCTCCTGCGAAGCCAACTCCGGATTCGATGAATCCGCGAGGTGGCGATAGAAAGTAAAGATTCTCAGGCATCCGTCTAGCCAACATGCGATGCCTTTGCTCTGCTCATCCGTGATCAATGGCCCCCAGAGCGCATCTGGAGGCGTTAAGATCAAAGGTTCTAACCGGTCCACTTGATCATGCTTTCGGTCTTTGTACCAATCTCCGATCCGCTCTAACCAAGTGTCTAGTTCATTCATGCAACGTTATCCCACTGTTTTACAAAGTGATTATCAGAAACTTGTTTGATTTCATGCTGTATTTCACTGCTCTGCTCTCGAATACGATCAGCGTCTATTGAATAGTTTGGCTCATTTTTGACGAGTTCGCCAAATGGCAGATCGGGATCTGGTACGGCAGAGATCAACAACTTAGTGTACGGGTGTCGTGGATTGGTTAAGATCGACTGGGTTGATCCCCATTCGACGATCTGTCCTTTGTACATAACCGCTGTCTCTTCTGCGATGTAATGTGCTGTGGCAAGATCGTGGGTTATGTACAAAAAGCCAATCCCCAACTCTTGCTTCATTTTTTGAATCAGGTTCAACACGCCAAGTCGAATCGAAACGTCCAACATCGAGGTGGGTTCGTCAGCAAGAATAACCTCAGCGCCAACGGCCAGTGCTCTCGCTAGGTTAACCCTCTGTCTTTGGCCTCCACTGAGCTCGTGCGGGTATTTGGCGAGCGTTTCGATGGGTAACTCCACCAGCGTTAATAACTCTTTGAGGCGTTCTGTGAGAGCCTGTTTAGTGGCTACCTGTTTATGGATCTTAAGTGGGCGCGTTAAATGGTGCTCAATGGTGTGAGTGGGATTAAGTGAACCAAAGGGGTCTTGAAACACCATTTGCACACGGCTGCGATAATCCAAGATATCTTTACGGCTTTTCAGCGTAGAGATGTCTCTGCCTTTGAACAGTATCTCTCCCTCTGTCGCAGGGTAAACCTTGGTCATCAATCGTGCGCAGGTGCTTTTCCCGCAGCCTGATTCTCCGGCTAAGCCGAAAATCTCGCCTTAGCCTATGTGAAAGCTAACGGATTTGATTGCATTGAAAGAGGGGAAAATGAGAGTTGGATCAAACCACATTTCTTATGGGGAATCTTTTAAATATAATTGCAGAAAATGGCTTTGGCAAAGTTTAAATGAGGCATTTATTAATTAGCTTTGTGAAGCGTCGGAATCATCACACTTCAGTACAGAATTTCTTAACAAGCGAAAAAGCATTTGCTACAGATTACCTGTCCATTACATGGTGCTTTTCGGAGGAAAACATGTCCATTAATTCTATCAACCATGATGAAATGACAAATATTGCAAACAAGTGGGATGCTGAAGAAGAAGTATCTTTCAAACCAGAAAAGAAAATGAAGTCTGCTGAAGCTCGTCGTCGTATCGAGACTCTAAGAGAAATTAGAGAAAGCGGTTTGAGTCTGGAAGAAGCGAGGGAGCTAGGTCTTATTCACTAATAATCCCCATTGCATTTAGAAGGGTGGCACAACGCCACCCTTTGATTTATAAGTGTTTTTTCATGTTTCCTATCCAGATTTAATCAACTCCTTGATTCTTTGGCTCACTGTTCTGTTTAGCCTAACCCTTTTGATATTACGCTTTTCAGATGAAAAACACGCACATGGCATACTCTTGAGCTAAGTTGTTTGACAGTCATATTCAACGCCACTAATTTTAAAGTTAAAGCAAAAATATGCGATGTCGTTGGTAAGGAGAAGGCTATGTCTAATTCTGTGGCTCAAGCTAAAGAAGTGCTGTTTTACGAACCCGAAGATCCGAACGGATACCTGTCAAATTTTGCCGCTTGTCCTATCAAGGTGGGTGATCAAGTTTGGGCAACCAGCGAACATTATTATCAAGCGATGAAGTTTGCCTCCGAAGCGCTACGTAATACCATTTTGAAAGCCAGTACACCTGCTGAAGCGTTCTCTTTAAGTCGTGACTACGAAGACCAAGTTCGCGAAGATTGGTATGACATTCGTGTTGAAGTGATGCAGTTTATTGTGACGGAGAAGTTCAGACAGAATCCACAGTTTGCGCTGTTTCTTACCAATACCGGAGATTCGGTGATCAAAGAACATTCGCACAAAGACCACTTCTGGGGCGATGGCGGCGATGGAACCGGCGAGAACCATTTGGGTAAGATTCTGATGGCAGTGCGTCACCAGCTTCGCACTCAGCAACTGCATTTGATTGCTTCGCACTGATTCGTCGATTCAGATAGCGGCATGCTTATGATTACTCCTTAGACGCATTTAAAAGGCCGCCCTGCTATCTAGTATGAAGCAGGGCGGCCTTTTCGGTTTTAGAGAGTCAGGCATCAACGAGAGTTAACGTACGTGACTAAGCTATGCGTTGATAAGTTCTACGTTACGCTGGTGCTATAAGTAACTCTGTACGATGTCGTCAAGCTGTCCATCGTCTTTCATTTGGTCTAGGCGTTGGTTGATGAAGCTTTGCAGCTTAGGATCCATCTCAGGGTCAAACGCCAAATGGATAGGGTAGTTATTGATGACAGAACCAAACTCATGCATCTGGTAATCATCAATACTCAGTTTTTGCTCGTTTAGGTTGTATTTGATTCGTGATTCCATTTCCACAAACACGGTGTCGCCAGGTGCTCGGTTCAGGACACGAAACGCAGCAGTGTAATCTTTTACTCGAATCTCGTTGAGCTTGCCCTGTTGGATATAAGGTTCCAAGTTCGGATACTCAAATCCTTTCAGCAATACCACGGCTTTCCCATCGAGATCATCGATTGTATTGAACTCAAATGGCTTTTTACCGCTGCTGAGTAATACGTGTTTTACATTGTAAATCGGGTCTTCAGATAGGTTCGCAGATTGAATATTCCCCCAACTAGGGCTGCCATAGGTAACCCAGTTTGGATTCTCTCTCGCATCGAGCTTGTCGATCATTCGATTAAAAGGGTAGGTGTGGTAGTTGATCTCATATTGGCTGTCATCAAACACGGCTTCCACAATATCTGAAACAATTCCTCTGTGAGATGACCCGTCAGTTTCGATTTGAAAAGGTTGCGCTTGGCTCGCAATAATGTAGTAGTGAAGAGGTTCGCTTGCAGAAGCATAACTGCTTGAAAACAAACTGACTATGGATGCAACGATAAGATGTTTTTTCATAACCTTCCCTAGTTATTTGATGAATGACTACTATTATACTAGTTGAGTAATTGTAGTTTGCTAGGATAACAATAATGGTAATTTGTGTATGGTGACAAAAGGAAAACGCTACGTTGGACTCTCCCGACAGTTGATCGGGATGATAATAGCGATCAGTACCTTATTCACAGTTATAGTGACAGGTCTCGGGTTGTATGTAGAGTACCAAAGTCGAGTTTCTTTTATCAGCTCTCAGATCGAGCAGGTCAAGGCTGGCTACCTTTCTGGTTTAACGGCAAGTTTGTGGGTTGAAGATCGAGAGCAATTGTTTGTGCAAGCCGAAGGCATCTCTCGCCTCCCTTCGGTCAGTTACCTTCTTATCGAAAGTCCCGATGAAAAAATTCTAGAGTTAGGTCAAAAGACCGAAGGCCAATCTTATTCTCAGTCTTGGGAAATGGTGCACCAGATGGGCGGCACAGACTTCCCGTTGGCGACGCTCACGGTGCAATCAGACTTGAGCATGATCCTAGATGACTTTGAAGAACGAGTGTTATTGTTGCTCGCCTTCGAAGCCGTTAAAATCTTCTTGTTGTCTCTCGTATGTTTAACCATCGTCTATCGTCTTGTCGTAAAACGTTTGATGACTATGTCTTCCCAAATCAACCAACAACAGGTCGAAGACAACAAACCGCGCTTTATAACGCCAACTCACTCTACTTACAAAGATGAGATATCGACTCTAGAGAGTAGCTATAACCGATCGGTAGAACGTATTCGTCAACAATATCAAGAGCTGGAAAAAGCCAAAGACGTTGCTGAGGTGGCCAACCGCAATAAAAGTGAATTTCTTGCCAATATGAGTCACGAAATCCGTACACCAATGAATGGGATTATCGGGTTGTCGTCTTTGCTCTCTGAAATGGATATGCCGAAAGAGCAAAAAGAGTACATCAACATGCTCAACACCTCTTCGCTTACGTTGCTCGACTTAATCAACGACATTCTCGATTACTCGAAGATCGAAGCGGGGCGACTAGAGCTTCAGCAAGAGCCGATGAAAATGATGGGCATTGCGGCCGACGTTGAATCAACCTTTCGAGTGAAAGCCGAACAGAAAGGGCTTCGATTCCAATTAGCGATCGACCCTAAGATCCCAACCATGGTGATTGGCGACGGTACTCAACTAAGACAAGTCCTAAATAACTTAGTAGGCAACGCGATTAAATTTACCGAGCATGGCCACGTCACGCTCTCGCTTCGTTTGGAAGAGGTGGTTGAGCCTGAGCAAAAACTCAGAGTGAGGTTCGAGGTTGTCGACAGCGGTATCGGTATTGCAGAAGACAAACAGAAATCGGTGTTCGATAAGTTTCAACAAGCCGACGGCAGTACCACACGTATTTATGGAGGCACAGGGCTTGGTCTAACAATATGCGAGAAGATAGTGACATTGATGGGCAGCAAGCTTGAACTCACCAGTGTTGAAGGTAAAGGCAGTACCTTCTATTTTACGGCTGACTTTGACCCGTGTTTAGAAGCCGATGAAAGCAATATCGATTTCAATAAGGTTTCGGTTCTGCTTGTGGATGATAGCCAGCTGAACATGCATATAACGTCTACACAGCTTCAATCCTTTGGCGTTAAGTCTGAGTGCTGTGAAACGGCAAACCAAGCGTTAGAGTTGGTTTCAGAGTCTGTGGCTAAGTCATCACCTTATGATCTCGTTCTGATAGACAAAGTAATGCCGTCCGTTGATGGCTTTCAACTGGCGAGAAGCTTAGTTGAACGCTTTGGTAGCGAGTGTCCCAAGTTAGTGATGATCTCTGCTGACCCTAGAAAGCAAGATGAAGCTCGTGCTAAACAAGTCGGTTTTGTTGCCTACATTGCGCGTCCTTACCAAGATAATCAGCTTAAATGGACCATCAGTGAGGTACTCGCGAGAGCGGCTGATACTTCAGTCTTCACCTATCCGAACAGAGGAGAGGTTGCGTTTAAAGACAATGAACCTGTGCCGTTAAGTAAACCTGCAGCGGTTGTTAAAGATGCTCCCATTGTCTCTGTAAACGCCACACCAGCCGATAAACAAGCTCCAATTCAAGCAGAGTCAAAACCTGTCGCAGTTGCCGGAGAATTTAGTGGTACAGTTTTAGTTGTTGAAGACTCGCGAGTAAACCAACAAGTCGCCAAGATGATGCTCAAGAAGCTTGGCTTTGAGGTTGATATTGCCGACAACGGTGAAATTGGTGTCGAGAAATTCAAAGCCAACGAATACGAGATGATTTTTATGGATTGTCAGATGCCGGTTCTCGATGGCTTCGAAGCGACCAAGCAGATCCGAGCGCTCGAAGAAGGGGCTGCAAAGCATATTCCAATCATTGCGCTGACGGCCAACGTCGTGCAGCGAGACAAGCATTTGTGCTTCGATGTAGGCATGGATGAGTTTTTACCTAAACCGGTTAACCAAGGCAAACTGAGAGAGATCGTAGCGAGTTTCTTGTCGAAAGAGACGGAATCAAACAAAGAACATGAGCAGCAAATTGTTTAGTTGAGTATATCTAATCTTACTTTCATTAAAAGAGTAATGAGGCGAGTTAGACACCGTCTTTTATGCCGTTGGTTATATTTGAAGTATCGTGTGAAAGAAATGACAAAGGTGGCCTGAAAAGACCACCTTTT
Organism: Vibrio sp. 10N.286.51.E5; assembly: GCF_041469125.1. Lineage (NCBI taxonomy): Bacteria > Pseudomonadati > Pseudomonadota > Gammaproteobacteria > Vibrionales > Vibrionaceae > Vibrio > Vibrio sp. 10N.286.51.E5. The sequence goes on from NZ_JBFRJZ010000024.1 coordinate 93,461, forward strand.
TTGTTTGTGTCGGTTTGAACTTAGTCCCTATCTATTGCGAATGCAGACCATGCTTGACGTGTCGGCATCACTTCGACTCGGTTAATGTTGATGTGATCTGGCAAGGTTGCGATATAAAACATCTGCTCGGCAATATCCTCTGCTGACAACGGTGTAGTGCCTTGGTAAAGGTTGTCTGAAGCCGTCTGGTTACCTTTAGTTCTTACAAGAGTAAATTCCGTTTCTGCAATACCAGGGGAGAGGTCAGTCACTCGTACCCCTGTGCCTTGTAAGTCACAACGTAGGTTGTAACTGAACTGCTTTACGAACGCTTTGCTGGCACCATACACATGGCTTCCTGGGTAAGGCCACTGTCCGGCGATTGACCCAACATTGATGATTGAGCTTCCTGCGCCTTTTTTAATTAACGTCGGCAACAGCGCATGAGTAACATTAACCAAGCCTGTGACATTGGTATCGATCATAGTGTGCCAGTCTTTCAAGTCCACATCAGGCGCGCCTTCTGGTGCCAAAGCTAACCCAGCATTATTGACCAATGCGGTAATCGATGAAAATTCAGCGGGTAATGAATCAATGGCTTGTTTTACGGCGTCTGCGTCTCGAACGTCGAGTTGAATTACATGCACAGGCACCGTTAATTCTTCCTTTAGGTCGAGTAGCCTTTCGATTCGACGACCAGACAGCACTAACGACCAGTTATCTTCTGCGAAACGTTTTGCTGCCGCTTTGCCGAAACCAGAGGTTGCCCCTGTAATGAACGCTATCTTATCCATAAATACATCCTTCTAATTTGAAATTAACATAAGTAGTGCCATGCCGATCAAAATCGGCGCGGTCGTTGTTTTTTCAGACAAGTTCGGTACTGATAGATACAGTTTTTGCCCCAGTACATTGCCAATCAAAGCTGCCGGTAATAGCCATAAACCTGTGATGAACGATTCTTGGTTAAATGCGCCAATCCATATGAAGCCGGTCAGTGAAATCGCTGAACTCAGCAGAAAAAACACAATCGCGGTGGCTCTCTGTTCACTGGTTTTAATGGTCAGGTTCATCAAATACGTCACTAATGGCGGACCTCCTGAAGAAGCGGTGGTCATGCTAAACCCCGAAATGGCTCCCGCCCAAAACGCGTGTCGTTGGTGCAACCAAGTGAGGCGTAAGTCCAAAATAATCAGCGTGCCAGCGACCAAAGACATCATCGCGATAAAGGCCTTCAAGCCTGATTCCGATATCGTGCTAATGAAATACAGCGAGAAAGGCACCGCAACCAACATGCCAATACACAGCGGCGCAATAAGCCGGATATTGATGGTGGTTTTACTTCGCTTGAGCAGAGGAAAGGCACTTAAAAAGTCCAACAAGATAGCGATGGTTACCGCTTGCAATGGTGGAACAATAAAGCTGAGGGAAAGCGCTACGATAATCGCAAACCCAAATCCTGAATAGCCTCGAACTACTCCTGCAAACAGAATCAATGTCATCGCTAATCCTAATTCCACTCTTGCTCACCTCTTTGCTTTTGATATTGCTGCTGCGTTAATTAGCGTTCGATGAGACCTGTCTCGTCTGCCTTTCAATCTATTCACACCTAAGAGTTTTGAATAGAGCCAGATCGACGATTGGATTGGGTCAGGCTGTTTGTTGGATCGGGGATGAGACTTGGGCTGATGTACTGGCCCAATGTTTTGTTGAAACTGACACTATGACCTCCGCCCTGTTTGGGATGAAGATTATTCCATCCGATAGCGCAGCCTTTTCAATGTCGTGTTTTGTGTCTTTCATTCTCGAAGACGAGCCAAGCACGAGCGGCTGTGAATCTAGTGTTGTTAATGGAGACGATGAAATGGAAGTATCAACAGAACAGCTTGTGAACCAAGATATTATCGACCTCGACAAGAGCGTATTTCATTCTTGGTCGATTCAAGAAGCAGCGGAGCCTATCGCCATTGCGGGTGGGCAAGGATGCAAAATGTGGGACTACGAAGGTAAAGAATACCTTGATTTTAGTAGCCAACTGGTTAACACCAACATTGGTCATCAGCATCCACAAGTGATCAAAGCGATTAAAGATCAGGCTGATTCATTAGTGACCGTTGCCCCTGCGACCGCCAACCTCACTCGTGGTTTGGCGGCTAAGCGTATCTTGTCGAAAGCGCCAAGCTCGTTTAAGAAGGTGTTCTTTACCAATGCAGGGGCAGATGCCAACGAAAATGCGATTCGCATGGCGCGACAATTCACAGGGCGCGACAAGGTGCTATCTGCTTACCGTTCTTACCATGGCAATACAGGTACTGCTATTGCTGCGACGGGGGATTTTCGTCGAATTCCAAACGAGTATAGCCGTGGGCACGTTCACTTCTTCAATCCATTTCTCTATCGAAGCGAATTCAACGCGGCGACTGAGGCAGAAGAGAGTGAGCGTGCCCTGCAGCATTTAGAGCGAGTGATTGAATGCGAAGGACCAACGGCGATTGCGGCGATTATCCTAGAGACGATTCCGGGAACGGCTGGTTTTCTCATTCCGCCCAAAGATTACCTTATCGGCGTGCGTGAGCTGGCAACCAAACATGGCATTCAGTTGATATTCGATGAAGTCATGGTCGGCTTTGGTCGCACGGGTAAGTGGTTTGCGTTTGAGCACTTTAATGTCGTGCCAGATCTGATTACTTTCGCGAAAGGGGTGAACTCGGGTTATGTGCCGGCTGGTGGCGTGGTGGTCAGCGAACCGATCGTTGAGCACTTTAAGTCAAACTTCTTTATGGGCGGCTTAACGTACTCTGGTCACCCTTTGGCGATGGCTTCTATCGTTGCAACGCTCGATGTGATGGAGCAAGAGGGCATTGTCACACACGCTGATAACGTCGGTAACAGCGTTTTAGGGCCGCTTCTACTGAGCCTTCAAGAGTTGCACCCTATGATTGGTGATGTGCGCGGCAAAGGGATGTTCTGGGCTGTAGAGCTGGTGGAAGATCGTGAAAGCAAGACGCCTTTAAGCAATGAAAAAATGGGGCAATTGAAAGCACAATTGACCAAGCGAGGCCTGTTGACCTTCATTGTGAACAACCGCATTCACGTTGCGCCACCTTTGGTTATTCAGCCAAGCGAGATAAAGAAAGGCGTTAAGATCATTGATGAAGTGTTGTTTGAACTCGCTTCTTAATTCTTCAATAAGATAGCCAGCACAGCAACCAAGGCACTTTGACAAAGAATTCCCCGTTCTTTTCAACGTGCCAAACCTAACCTTCAGAAACGACAAAAGAGCATCGATTGATGCTCTTTTTACGTTTATTCACTAAATCACTTTGCTCAAACCGCTCTTAAGTGATGCTAGATCTTCATCGCCTCAGACAGCTCTTTGATACCGGGTGCGATCAGATCTTTGTCGATGGCGTGAAAGCCCAATCGAAAATAGGAATTGGGGTCATATTCTGACAATGCTTCACAACCCGATTCCGTTTCGGTATTCGTCATAAAGTGTGAATAGCCTGTCTCAATCAATATGCCCTTTTGGGCGGCTCGTGAAGCTAAACGCTGGCTATTGATGTGGCTGGGCGTTTGTAGCCACAGAGAGTTGGCCTGCTCGCTTTGAGCCAGTCGCTTGCAGTCAGGTAAGTACTTCAAGACAGCATCGTTGATCAGCTTCCAGCGCTGGCGAGTGTTTTCTCTAAAGCGCCTCACAAAGCTGTCGTAGTAGCCTTGTTCAATAAAGTGCGCTACTTCCATCTGAACACGGCTTGGCGCATGTCGGTACATCAAGCGACGCAGTATTCTAAGGTCGTAGATTAACTCTTCAGGTGCCACGATGTAGCCTAACCTCAAGCCGGGTGCCAGTAGCTTAGAGAAGCTGCTGACGTAGATGACTCTCCCTTCCTTGTCATTGGCTTTTAGCGCGGGTTTAGGATTCCACTCCACGTTGCACTCGGCGTCATAGTCATCTTCGATAATTACCGCGTCATTGGCTTTGGCCATTTCAAGTAACTGAGTTCGACGCTCATCACTCATGGTGACGCCGGTTGGAGCTTGATGGCTAGGCGTGACATAGAAGTGATCACACAGTGAAGAGTGCTCATTGAATCTCAATCCTTGTTCATCCACTTGATGCGGGTGTAACTGCGCGCCAGAGAGATTGAAGATGTGATTCGCTTCTTTGTAGCCGGGGTTCTCGACTCCGACTCGACTCTGATGGTTCATGAGCAAAGTCGAAATCAAATACAGCGCATTCTGCGAACCTAAGGTTATGAGGATCTCATCACTTTGGGCATGAATACCGCGCTGTGGGAGCACCCTTGTGCGTATCTGTTCGACCAGCATGTCGACGTCTTTATCGACCTTGTCGCAAAGCCAGCGGTGATCATGTGGGTCTGAGGTGACCTTTCTTGTCGCTTCTCGCCATTGAGCTAATGGGAAGTCATTGATAGAGGGTTGGCCAAAAATAAATGGGTATTGGTAACAACTCCAATGCGAGGGTTTGACGATGCGTGGGTATTGGCCCAATTGCAGCTTAACGCGTTTGCTCCAATCCGGTGCATTGTCGCTGTCGGCTGATTCAAAATGATCCAAACTCGCGTCGATAGTATCACTCGGGTTTTCATACTTTTCTGAAAGGTAATAACCACTGCGAGGCTTACTGATGAGGTAGCCATCGTCGAGCAAACTGTCGTACACCAAGGAGACAGTATTGCGTGAAACACCCAATTGGCTAGACAGCTTACGACAAGACGGAAGCGCTTGTTCAGCCGGAAAAATACCATTCAATATCGCCGTCACCAAATAGCTACGTACTTGTTCTTGCAGGCTTCTTTTGGAATCAAACTCGATGAAACAATTGTGATTTATTGCCATGAGATACAGTCCTTATTCTCAGTGAACCTCAGTCCAATTTGTATAAAAGAGCAAGAAATGCGCCAGAGTTCATATTGATGTTTTAAGAGTGTGTTTTGCTCTCTCTCAACCCCGAAAATTACGTTGTCCCAAACTAGAAAATCGTTCTGTCCCAACCTGAAAATTAAATTGGCTCTACGTCTCCGATGCATTCCGTTCATAAAGTAAAGGCAGGCAAATAATCTCGATAAGGAAAGCGTATGAAACAGGGAATGACGATGAAGGCATGGGTTTCAACAGCGGCAGCGACAGTTGTACTGGGTTGTTTTGGAGTCGCACAAGCATCGGAGCTTGCAGCCATCGAAAAGCAAGGCTTCATGAAAGTGGCGACAGAAGATAACTACTCTCCATTCAACTATATCGACCGCGGTAAGCCTGCGGGGATTAACAAAGATTTGCTTGATGAGTTACGTGAATATTCGAAGTTCGATATCGAACAAGAGATCTTACCTTGGACAGGACTACTCGCTTCGGTATCTGCGGGTCAATATGATGTGGCGTTAACTGGCGCGATCATTACCGATGCTCGCTTGAAGGCCTTTGATTTCACTCCACCTATCGCTTCAGCGCAGCATTACTTCTTAACCAGAGCTGACGCGGAAGATATTAATACGGTAGCCGATTTAGATGGAAAAACAGTGGGCTTACAAGCGGGCAGTGCTTTGCTAGAAAGGCTTCCAGAGCTCGAAGTGATGCTCGAAGCACAAGGCAAATCTTTGGGTAAAGTGGTGCAGTATCAATCCTACCCAGAAGCGTATTCCGACTTGGCAATCGGCCGAATAGACTATGTGATCAACAGTGTGGTTTCAGTTAACGAGGTAGTGAAATCCAAAGCGAAGGTGTTCAAAAAAGGCGAAGCAGTCTCTGGCCCAGGTTTCGTTAGCTGGCCAGTTCCTAAAGATAATCCTGAGCTTTTGGCTTACCTAACGGAATTCTTCCTACACCTTGAGCAAACAGGAAAAATGGCAGAGTTGCAGAAGAAGTGGTTCGGTGAATCGTTCGACCAACTCCCTTCAGAAGCCATCACTTCGGTTGAGCAGTATCACAAGCTAACAGCCGTTCAATAGATGAATAAGCATGCGCCGACACAAACAGTTAGCGGCTGTTTGTGTCCATGCCAATGGGTTCAAAGCGGTTTAACCCATGAGTCTTTGGCGCACAATCTATCGAAAGAAGTCGCTGATCAAAGAGGTCGTTTATGGATTATTACGCTTGGGAACAGTTACTACAGGGCGCGTGGGCAACGGCATGGATATCGGCAGTATCGATTGTATTAGGTGTCGTCATCGGCCTAATGATTGCCTTAGTTAGAATGATGAAAATCCCGTTTGTGGATCAAATGTTGGGTATCTATGTCAGCTGGGCACGAGCAACGCCTTTGGTGACACTGGCTCTGTTTATTTTCCTTTCTTTTCCGTCATTTGGCATCAATTTAGATAAACACGTTTCTGCTATTTTAGCTCTCACACTCAATACATCGGCATTCAATGCAGAGATTTGGCGCAATGCCTTTCTTAACTTTTCAAAAGGACAAATGGAAGCGGCAGAAGCCATTGGTATGAGACGTATCACTTATTTTCGCCGCATCATGTTCCCGCAAATGGTGATCATGAGCCTACCTGCGCTAGTCAATGAGATGTCGTTCTTAATCAAAGGCAGCCCAGCGATTGCGGTGATCGGCATCGTCGACCTAACTCGTGTCACCAATCGAATCTCTGCGGTTACCTATGAACCACTTGGGCCGATTCTATGTGCCGGTGCCATTTACATGTTGATTATTGGCGTGTTGGTGAAGTTGCAAGCTGTGGCTGAAAACCGAGCCACTTATCTGCAGCAATAAGTGTGGCTAGCAGTCATCTACCTCAGTCACAGCTATCAACAACAGCCACAGTTTAGCCGTCATGGCTACTTGGTCAGAAACACCATTTACCTGCTTGTGATGCGTTATTGAGCGGGTAAGTTTAAGGAGTAAATATGGAAGAATGGAATATTATCTGGCAACAAAAAGAGCTGTTTGCTTCAGGGTTTGTGACCACATTTTATCTTTTTGTTTCGTCTTCAATCTTGAGTTTCATCATTGGCATCAGTTTGTTGTATTGCCTCGAAAATTCAAAACTTGGTGTGAAGTACACCATCAATAGTTTGATAGGCATGATGCGCACTTTGCCGTTTCTTATCTTAGCGTATCTGCTCTATTACGGGCTGCCGCAGGTTGGTATTCGACTCGATGCGATTACAGCGGGAATCATCGCGCTAAGTCTCTATCACGGTACCTATTTTTGTGAGATTTTCCGAGGTGTTCGTAAAGGGCTAGAGCCAGGTTACATCGAAGCGGCGCACGCTTATGGCTTCTCTAAATTCAAAACCTTTACCCGAGTTATTACCCCAAATGTGTTGTTTAAGTCGGTTCCACTGATCACTAACCAACTCATCATCTGCTTAAAAGACACTGCGTTTCTTAGCATCATCACCGTCGCAGAAATTACCGCGGCCGCCAACAGTATTCAATCAACGTACTTCATCCCATTGAATGCGTTCATCATTGCTATCGCGCTCTACTGGGCTGTGAGTATTGCACTTGAAACCATCACCAAACAAATCCAAACCAAAGTTGAACTTAGAGGGCTTAGCCATGCTTAAACAATCAGAGATTATTGAAACGGAAGCACCGATTAACCCTTCTTCGAGCGTGAATTTGGAAGTAATTGAGTGCGAGCCACTATTGGAAGAACGAGAGACGATCATCAAGGTTGAAAACCTGTCGAAACAGTTTGATGGCATCGAAGTACTGCGAGACATCAACCTCAACATCAACAAAGGCGATGTGGTGAGTATTCTCGGCTCGTCTGGGTCGGGGAAATCGACGCTATTACGTTGCATGAATTGGCTAGAGCAGCCAGAACGCGGCACGATCTTCATGGGTGATGAACGCATTGGTATCAACTCTGAAACGGGTAAACCACTCAAATATAAAGAGCTGGCGAAACTTAGAGAGCGCCTTGGTATGGTTTTCCAAAGCTTCAACTTGTGGCCACATCTAACCGTGTTGCAAAACGTCATGGAAGCGCTCGTTCACGTTAAGAAGATAGCGAAATCAGACGCCGAAGAGATGGCTCGTAAGCAACTCGATAAGGTTGGGATGTCGCACAAACTAGAGAACTACCCAAGCATGTTATCGGGTGGGCAAAAGCAACGTGTCGCTATTGCCAGAGCTCTCGCGATGGAGCCGGATGTGTTGCTGTTTGATGAACCAACGTCAGCACTCGATCCTGAATTGGTCGAAGAGGTGTTGTTGGTGATGAAGAAACTGTCGCAAGAGGGCTACACCATGGTGGTTGTGACACATGAGATGGAGTTTGCGCGTCAGGTATCGGATCAGGTGGTGTTTCTTGAAAAAGGCATATTGATTGAAAAATCCAACCCAGAGAAGTTTTTCACTAACCCAGATTCATCAAGGGTAAGACAGTTCCTCAAGCTTGATTCATGAGTTAGATAGCTTGCACAGCTTCAAGGTTCGATCGTTAAAAAACTCCGTCAGAATTTGTCGGAGTTTTTGTATGTTAGCTTTTTCTTCCCAAACCTAAACTTAAGCCTAAAACTATACAAATGGCCATGTGGCGCTAACCAATACTATCAATATGAATCACCACAGAGTCCGGTCGCCAGTACTCCAACTCGCAGTCCATTAGCTCACCGTCTTGTTTGTAGTTCACTCGGCAGATCTTCAAAACAGGCTGGCCCTCTGCCAAATTCAGCGCCTTGGCGACATGAGCAGGGGCAGAAGTGGGAATCACATCAAAACGCGAGCGTTGGGTCTCGTAGCCGTATTTTTCTCGGTAGATTCCTGTTAGTGACATGGTGAGGTTTTCCGACAATACACCATCAAATAAGGGCGCTTTCAGTACATTTTCAACAAACAGCACTGCTCTACCATCAATAAAACGCAAGCGCTCAATCACGTGTATTGGCGTTATCTGCTCTATCTCTAATGCTTTGGCGTAATCGCCTGCCGCCATCTCTGTACGGGTGCTGAGCAGTCTGGTTTCTGCTATGCGGTGTTGTTCACGAATCATTTGATGAAAGTGAGAACGTGATAATGGGTTATAGCGAACACGTTCGGGTGACACATACCAGCCTCGGCGCTCTTCTCGGTATATCAAACCTTCGGTTTCTAATGAGACCAACGCATCTTTGAGCGTAATTCGTGTGGTTGAAAACAGCTCGCTGAGCTCTCTTTCGGATGGCAGTTTTTGCCCTTCGGTGAAGATGCCTGATTGAAGCTGCTCTCTAATGCTCGCCTTAATTCTGCCTAGCTGTGTCCCTGATTGCGCTGTAGCCAATGTTCTCATTACTGATCTAGTCCATAAGTTCGTGTGCCCAATAAGGTAAACCACGGAGTTAACAGGAATGTGACAGTAAACAAAGGCTTGCTGTCATATGAGTGAAATATAACTGCCACGGAAATGCATCCTAACTGTCAAATAACTTGTGCGAAAGCGTCACACTCTGGCGATAGCATACAAAACGAACTTACTGACCTAGTCCAGAGGGATAGAGACAATGAAAACTTTGCTTAGCCGTTCAACTGTATCGCCAGCCAAACTTATGGGTTCATCTACAAAGCTAATAGGTGCAACGCTAATAACGGCAACACTTTCAATGTCAGCGATGGCGAAGGATGCTGATCTTGAGTCACTGATTGAAGCCGCTCAAAAAGAGGGTGCGGTTTACAGTGTGGGTATGCCAGACAGTTGGGCAAACTGGAAAGGCACATGGACTGATCTGAAAGCAAACTACGGTTTGAAGCATCAGGATACAGACATGAGCTCGGCACAAGAGATCTCGAAATTTGAAGCAGAGAAAAGAAACGCAACCGCAGATATCGGTGACGTTGGTTTCGCCTTTGCACGTGTCGCTGTGCAGAAAGACGTAACGCAGCCATACAAGCCAACCACTTGGGATGACATTCCAGACTGGGCGAAAGACAAAGATGGTCACTGGGCTCTGGCTTACACAGGTACAATCTCGTTCATTTCAAACAATAACCTTGTTGAAGATGCCCCAAAATCTTGGAGTGACCTACTAGAAGGTGACTACAAAGTAACAGTGGGCGATGTCGGCGTAGCCGCACAAGCAAACAACGCAATTCTAGCGGCAGCATTTGCTAATGGCGGTGACGAATCGAACCTAAAACCGGCGATTAAATTCTTTGGTGAGCTAGCGAAGCAAGGCCGTCTATCTTACACCGACCCAAGCATCGCGAATCTTGAAAAAGGCGAAGTGGAAGTGGCAATCATGTGGGATTTCAACGCACTGAACTACCGCGACAAGATCGACCGTGAGCGCTTTACCGTCAGCATTCCACAAGATGGCTCAGTGATTTCTGGTTACACCACCATCATTAACAAATACGCACAAAACCCGAACGCGGCGAAGTTGGCTCGTGAATACATCTTCAGTGACCAAGGCCAAATTAACCTAGCAGAAGGTTACGCACGTCCAATCCGTAGCAGCGTTACGCTACCTCAATCAGTACAAGACAAGCTGATCTCTAACGATGAATACAGCAACGTGCACCCAGTATCTGACTTCTCAGCATGGGAAAAATCAGCACGTCGTCTGCCACGTCAATGGCAAGAAAGCGTATTGATTCACCAGCAATAACCCCGCTTAACACGCCACCTGTAACGGGTGGCTTATAGAAACAAGCAATAGAGAATAGACCATGATCAATAAGGTTATCCTTGTTGTTCTAGATGGACTGAACTATCAGGTAGCCCGTGATTGCATGGGCTACCTGAACGGTCTTCTAGAACTAAGTGATATGCATGAAAAGCAGGGCGATTTGCAGAATAAACAGAGCACTTCGCAGAGCACGCAAAAAAACAAGCTGCGCGCCACGCTTTACCCTGTGCAATGTGAACTGCCATCTATGTCACGCCCACTGTATGAGTGCATTTTAACTGGAGTTCGCCCTGTCGAGAGTGGCATCGTTAACAACCAAATCGTGCGTTTATCGAATCACGAGTCGATCTTTAGCTTGGCGAAATCGCAGGGCAAAGTGACGGCTGCAGCGGCATATCATTGGGTGAGTGAGCTGTATAACCGAGCGCCATTTGATGCTGTACGCGACCGTTTCACCAACGACGAAACCATGAACATTCAACACGGTTGTTTCTACCACTGGGATCACTACCCAGATGAAGCCTTGTTCTTGGATGCTGAGCACTTGCGCGTGACTCATCAGCCTGATTTTTTACTGATTCACCCAATGAACATTGACGACATGGGACACAAGCATGGGCTGGATTCTCGCCAGTACCGTAATAGTGCTCGTGGCGCGGATATCTACCTATCGAACTACCTTGAGAAATGGGTAGACGATGGTTATCAAGTGATCATCACCAGTGACCACGGCATGAACAATGACTTGTCTCACGGTGGCATTCTGCCTGAAGAGCGTGAAGTGCCATTCTTTGTGATTGGCGATAAGTTCACACACCAAGCTTGTTCAGTGAAACAGACCGACATCTGCGGCAGCGTGTGTCAGTTACTCAATCTAGAACACGATAAATCTTACACTCAGGAATTGTTGGCCTTATGAGCAGTTCTGTAATCACGCAGAGCGATGGCTCTGCGCTTCAACCCAAAACCAAATCTTTGTTTCAACGCTTCAAGCCCGCCTTGTGGCTTGCGCCTTTCGCACTGTTTTTCTATCTGTTCCAACTGGCACCTATGGTTTGGGTGCTGATCAACAGCTTCTTCTACGATGATGAGCTCTCTCTCGAAAACTACTCTGAGATATTCGATTCTGCCTTCATGATGCAGGCTTTTGGCAACAGTTTATGGCTGTCGATTTGGTCGAGCATTGTTGGCTTAGCGATCGCGACTCTGCTCGTTTCTTCACTGCGCCGCGTTGATTCTAAAATCCGCGATGCGGTGATTGCGTTTACCAACATGAGCAGCAACTTCTCAGGTGTGCCTCTGTCATTCGCCTTCATCATCATCTTGGGCACCAACGGTGCTATCACCTTATTGCTCAAGCAGTATGGATTACTGGGTGATTTCGACCTGTACGGCAAGTGGGGCTTGCTGGTGATTTACATCTACTTCCAGATCCCATTGGCGGTGTTGTTGCTCTATCCAGCGTTTGATGCTCTGAGTGACGACTGGCAAGCCGCTTCGGCACTGCTTGGCGCGAAAACTTGGCAATACTGGACCAAAATCGCGCTGCCTGTGTTATCTCCGGCTTTGTTCGGCACCTTCATCATCTTGATTGCTAATGCGATTGGCGCCTATGCGAGTGTGTATGCGTTGACCTCGGGCAACTACAACGTGATTACGATTCGAATTGCGAGCTTGGTATCGGGCGACCTGTTCCTAGAACCAAACCTGGCTGCCGCAATTTCCGTGATTCTGATGGCGATGCTGGCCTTCATCACCGTGATTAACCAATGGCTGATCAGCAAAAGCTACGCAGGGAAGAGAAAGTAATGAACACCGTAAATACTCGCTTTCATAAAACGGTTGTCTATTCGATTGTCGGCATCATGATGATTCCGATCTTAGCGACCTTTATCTACTCGATCTCCTCGCGTTGGGGCGCCACTATCCTGCCGGATGGCTTCACGTTAGATTGGTACATCAACCTGCTGACGGATCCTCGCTTCTTACAAGCCTTTGGTCGCTCACTGTTTATCTGTGTGGCAGCGCTGTCATTGAGTGTGGTGTTGGTTCTGCCTGCGATTTTCGTGGTGTTTTACTATTTCCCGAAGCTCGACAAGGTGATGAATATCCTGATCTTATTGCCATTCGCTGTGCCACCCGTGGTGTCGTCGGTTGGCTTGCTTCAGCTATATGCCGATAGTGAAATTTCCTTGATAGGCACACCGTGGATCTTGATTGGTACTTACTTCACCATCGCGTTGCCATTCATGTATCGCGCGATTGCCAACAGCTTTGAAGCGATTAACCTGCACGATTTGATGGACGCGGCACACCTGCTTGGTGCAAGCACTACCAAAGCGTTTTTATTGATTATTCTGCCAAACCTTAAGAAAGGCTTAATGGCGTCGCTGTTCTTGTCGTTCTCGTTCCTATTGGGCGAGTTCGTGTTCGCCAACATCTTGGTGGGTACACGTTACGAGACACTGCAAATCTACCTATACAACATGCGTCAAACCAGCGGCCACTTCACGTCAGCCCTTGTGATGACGTACTTCCTGTTTATTTTCTTACTGACTTGGTTGGCAAGTCGTTTCAGCCAGGGAACAAAATAATGAGCTATGTAAATGCGAAAAACCTTACCAAAAGCTTTGGTGACAACACGGTGTTTGAAGATATTGAATTTTCCATCGAGAAGGGCGAATTCATTACTCTGCTTGGCCCAAGTGGCTGTGGTAAATCGACTCTACTGCGTAGCTTGGCAGGTTTGAATCCGGTCGATGGTGGCGAGATCTGGGTCAACGGTGAAGAGATAACTCACCAAGTGCCGCAACAACGTGGCATCGGCATGGTGTTTCAATCTTATGCCCTGTTCCCTAACATGACGGTTGAAGGCAACATTGCGTTTGGCCTGAAAATGAAAAAGCTTGCTGCTGACGAGATTAAACGTGAAGTGGCGAAAGTGATTGGGCTGGTGGAATTAACGGGCAAAGAGAAGTTCTACCCGCATCAGTTATCGGGCGGTCAGCGTCAGCGTGTCGCCTTGGCAAGAGCCTTGGTAGTGAAGCCGCGTATTTTGCTACTTGATGAGCCGCTTTCGGCGCTGGATGCGAAGATCCGTAAACACCTACGCCAACAGATCCGAGATATTCAAAAAGAGATGAATCTGACCACGATCTTCGTGACTCATGATCAGGAAGAAGCGATGATCATGTCTGACCGTATCTTCTTGATGAACAAAGGCGAGATCGTACAAGCGGGGACACCCGAAGAGATCTACACTCAACCTGCCAATGAATTTGTGGCTGGGTTCATGGGACACTACAATCTGGTGCAAGCGAACAAAGCCAAGCAACTTTTCAATATTGAAACAGAATGGAAAGTGGCGATTCGACCTGAATCTATCTACGTGAAAGAGCAAGGCCGACAATATGGCGAACATATCTCTGCGCCGAAAACGGGCACCATTCGTAACCACCAGCTCTTGGGCAACGTGATTCGCTACCAGGTAGATGTCGATGAATGTGAATTAACGGTCGACTTATTAAACCGTTCCTCTGAACGACTATTGGCAAACGGCAGCCAACTTGAACTCCTGTTTAACCTAAACGAAATTCAACCTGTGAGAGCCTAAGATGTTCAAACCTTTGTATGTATTTGATATGGACGAAACGCTGATCAATGCTGATGCAGCAATGCTTTGGAATGAATTCTTGGTTGAAAAGGGCATTGCCACTGCGCCCAACTTTATTGATGAAGATAAACGCTTAATGGGCCTGTATTCGGAAGGTAAGCTGAACATGGAAGATTACCTCACGTTCGCTATGCAGCCACTCGCGGAAATGCCAACAGAGCAAGTCACCGCCTTGGTGGAAGAGTGTGTTGAGCAGCATATTTTACCTAGGCAGTTTAAACAGTCGAAACCTTTGATTGAGCAGCTAGAGAATGATGATATCGATATGTTGATCATCTCTGCCAGCGTGACTTTCTTAGTAGAAGCGGTCGGCCGTAAGATTGGTATCGAGAATGCACTCGGTATTGATTTGGTCGAGAACCAAGGTCGTTTCACGTCTCAGATCTCAGGTGTACCAAGCTACCGTGAAGGCAAAGTGACGCGTTTAAAAGAGTGGTTAGATAAGCAAGAAACCAATTACTCAGACATCCACTTTTATACCGATTCAATCAATGACTTACCTTTGTGTGAACACGCTGATTTTGCCTATTTGGTGAATCCGTGCCCGCGTTTGAAAGCGTTAGCCGATCAACCGAATTGGTCGATTCTCAACTGGGACTAACGCTGATCCCATCTTTGAATTATGTTCGCTTTAGAACGAAAAAAGCCGCTGATGAATGAAGTGACCCCGTAAAG